>CAZGYW010000392.1:0-3639 GCA_964530495.1 uncultured Anaerolineae bacterium | reverse complement strand
CCGCCGGCGTTGACCGCGGGACCGCGCGCATCATTGGCATTGGTGTGGGGACGCTTGTGCTGGGCGGCTTCTACTACGCCCGTATTCTGGGCGCCGGCAGACGGCTCTTTGACAGAGTCCACTGGCGGTATGCCGTCGTGTATGCCGTCCCGCTGATCGCGCACTATCTCTCGACCATTGTGCTGGCCCAGTTTGACCGGATCATGATCGACCAGTATTACGGCCGGGCGGAGGCCGGTATCTACAGCTTCGCATACCAGCTTGGCGATACCGTTGGCTTGCTGTGGGGGGCCACCAATTCCGCCTGGATGCCGTGGTTTTTTGAGCACATGAGTCGCGGGGAAACGGGCGTCATACGCCGGCGCTCGACTCAGTATGCCGCCGGTTTTGCGCTCATTACCCTCATCGCCATGCTGCTCGGGCCAGCCCTGGTGCCCTTCATTGCGCCCGGGGCCTACCGGGTGGCGGCGCCCCTGATACCGATCATCATGGCGGCTGGTTACATGCGGCTGCTGTATTCCTTTTACATGAACACCGAGCTGTATGAAAAGAAGACAGTCTATACGTCGCTTGGCACCATCGCGGCAGCACTTGTGAACGTCGGCGGCAACGTCCTCCTCCTGCCGCGTTATGGCTATCAGGTAGCGGCCTGGACGACGCTGATCTCCTACATCGGGCTGCTGGTGTTTCATATCATCGTTGTCCGGACCCGGATCAAGACCACAGCGCAGTTTGAGCTGCGCGCCTTAGCCGGGCTGGGCGGTGGGGTGGTGCTGGCGGCAGTTGTGATCTCCCGGCTGGCCGCGCTGGTTCTGGAGGGTATCGGCTAGTGCATATCCTGATCCTGCCATCCTGGTATAGCACCCCTGCCAATCCGGTACGCGGGAGTTTCTTCCGGGAACAGGGGCTGGCCCTGCAGAAGGCCGGTCACCGTGTTGGGTTTCTCGTTCCACCCGCCAAGCTGCGTTCGCGGCACGGCCTGGCCGAAGTCCGCGACAACTGGCGGCGGCGGCCCGACTCGGTCGCTGTTTCCGAGGATCAGGGGATGCCCACGTATCGGGTTCCCTGGTGGGGAGCGCCGGGTTCGCTGGTGCCCTGGCTGAGGCAGCGCCTGATGCAGAGTGTCTTCGAACGGTATTGCGCGGACAACGGCAGGCCGGATATTCTGCACGGTCACAGCATTCTGTATGGCGGCTACTTCGCGGTGTATCTGGGCCGACGAAATGGCATCCCGTCGGTTCTGACTGAACATTCGTCCAATTACGTGAACGCTGAGATTCTCTTTCCGCAGCAATGGTTTGTGCGCCATGCGCTGCAGCACGTGGACAGGGCCTTTGCCGTAAGCCCCCGGTTGGCTTCCGCCCTGCAGGCCTACGCCCCTGAACGCACGGTGGACGTGCTGCCCAACATGGTCGATACGCACTGGTTTTGTCCACCGGCCGCCGAGCCTGCTCCGCGGCCCTTCCGGTTTGTCGCGGTTGGCGCGTTAAGACGCCTCAAAGGTCACCAGTTGCTGATCAGGGCCTTTGCGGAGGAATTCCGAGGGGAAGATGCCGTCCTGCAGATTGCCGGGGAAGGAAACGCGCGCGCGGAACTGGAGCAACTGATTGACCGGCTGCAGATCGGGGAGCAGGTGGCCCTGCTCGGCATGCTCCCGCGCGATGACGTGCGCGCCTTGCTTCAGCAGAGTCACGCCCTGGTTTCCGGGAGTTTCAGCGAGAATAACCCGGTCAGCATGCTGGAAGCCCTGGCGTGTGGAAAACCGATTGTGGCGACTCGATCCAATGGCCCGGAGTATTTTGTTGATGAAACCCTGGGGATTCTGACACCCAGGGGTGAGGTGGCTGGATTGGCGCTGGCCATGCGGACGATGTTTCGAGACTATGCTGCCTACGACCGGCAAGCCATTCGGGAAACCTGCGTGAGCCGCTTCAGCGAAGCGACGATCGTGGGCGCGCTGGAAGCGACCTACGAACGGCTTGCCGGAACCGGACTCTAGACAGCGCCCTGTCCCTGGGCTGCTGGCCCTCACCCTGGCCCTCTCCCAGCGGGAGAGGGAAATTCAGTCCTGAAGCGAGGGCCGAGGCGGGCTTCCTTCTCCTGCGGGAGAAGGACTGAGGATGAGGGCAAATGTGGGAGAAGGACCGAGGATGAGGGCGTTATGCTATGCGCGCTGGCCCTCACCCTGGCCCTCTCCCAGCGGGAGAGGGAAATTCAGTCCTGAAGCGAGGGCGGAGGCGGGCTTCCTTCTCCTGCGGGAGAAGGACCGAGGATGAGGGCAAATGTGGGAGAAGGACCGAGGATGAGGGCAAAAAAACGGGCCGTTCGCGAACGGCCCGACAAATCCTCTGATTCCCTGATCGCTCTACGCAATCCGGGGCAGCAAGCCGCGCTGGCCCCTTACCCGATGCCCGCGGCGCGGAAGGTGGCTGCCACCAGCTCGCGTGCCTCCGCCTGGAGCTGGGCCAGGTGCTCCGGCCCCTTGAGGCTTTCCGCGTAGATCTTGTAGATGTTCTCCGTACCCGAAGGCCGGGCGGCGAACCAGCCGTTTTCGGTGGTCACCTTCAGCCCGCCGATCGGCCCCTGATTGCAGGGGGCGTGGGTCAGCTTGGCCGTGATCTTCTCCCCGGCCAGCGTATCGCCCTGGATGTTCTCCGGCGCGAGGCTCTTGAGCAGGTCTTTCTGGGCGGCGGTGGCCGGGACGTCGATCCGGGCGTAGGCCGCCGCGCCAAAGCGGGCTTCCAGCGCCGCATAGTGCTCGGCCGGGTCGCGGCCGGTGGTCGCCATGATCTCGGCGGCCAGCAGGTCAAGGATGATCCCGTCCTTGTCCGTCGTCCACACCGTGCCGTCCTGGCGCAGGAAGGACGCGCCGGCACTTTCCTCTCCACCGAAGCCGAGCGAGCCATCCAGCAGGCCATCCACGAACCACTTGAAACCGACCGGCACTTCGCACAGGGTGCGGCCCAGGTCGGCGGCCACCCGGTCGATCATGGAGCTGGAGACCAGCGTCTTGCCAATGGCGGTGCTGGCCGGCCACCCGGGGCGGTTCTGGAACAGGTAATTGATGGCGACCGCCAGGTAGTGGTTGGGCTGCATCAGCCCGGCGCTGCGGGTGACGATGCCGTGCCGGTCGTAGTCGGGGTCATTGCCGAAGGCGATGTCGAACTGGTCCTTGAGCGCGATCAGGCTGGCCATCGCGTACGGGGAGGAGCAGTCCATCCGGATCTTGCCGTCGTGATCGAGCGTCATGAAGGCGAAGGTGGGGTCTACCCGCGGGTTGACGACGGTCAGGTCCAGGCCGTAGGTTTCCGCGATTGGCGCCCAGTACGCGATCCCGGCCCCGCCCATCGGGTCAACGCCGATCTTCAGCCCGGAGGCCCGGATCGCGTCCATGTTGACCACGTTCCGCAGGTCGTTCACATAGGGGCGGACGAAATCGTGCAGGTGCGTCGTTTCCGCAGCCAGCGCCTTTTCGAAAGGCAGGCGTTTGACGGCGGCCAGCCCGTCCTTCAGGATGGCGTTGGCGCGCGCCTGGACCTGGCCCGTGATCTCCGGCCCGGCCGGGCCGCCGTTGGGCGGGTTGTACTTGAAGCAGATCGGAAGAGCACACGTCTGAACTCCAGTCACCGCTCATTATCT
>CAZGYW010000391.1:0-3640 GCA_964530495.1 uncultured Anaerolineae bacterium | reverse complement strand
TGGCCGCGCCAAACTGCTTCCAGATGCCTTCTTTCCAGAGGTCGTTCATCGCATGCCTCCTGTCGTCTGTGCCACTCGTGCCGATGTTCGGTAGTGTAGTACAGGTGTTCCGATAAGGCGATATTTCCGACCGTATATTTGCGAGATCGTGATTGGCGGGCTTATAGGTCAGGGCAAGAGCAGGCATCCAGGCATCGAAGTGAAAAGCGATGGTGTTTTTCGCTTTTAGCTGATCGCTGACTGCTGAGAGCTGAGCGCTCTAGATCAGCCCCAGCGCGGACGCAACCGCCAGCGCCAGCAGGAACGAGAGCAGCAGCAGGAGCCAGGCCACCAGCGGCCCGGCTTCCTGCACCGGGGAGAGGGCGTGTTCCTCAATCCGCACTTCGCCCAGCAGGTCCACGTGGAAGTCCAGGTTGCGGCGGCCGCGCGTCAGGCGGGCCATGAAGTCGTGCTCCACCAGCACGACCCAGCCCTCCGCCAGGTAGGGGGCGATGGCCGCTTCCAGGCGGCGGCGGGCTTCCTCCGGCGTGACCGGCTCCACTTCGGGGGCGGTTGTCATCGTCTCATCGTCCTTCGTGCGGTATTATCGGCAGCCGGTGCCACCTGCGCGCGGCGCAACTGTCCGGGAGAAGGCGCATTCATGAAGGGTTCCTCCAGCAAAATTGCCGCCATCATCGGCGGGGTGATGGTTGTGACCGTGATTCTGAGCATGCTGCTCACGACGTTCCTGCCGGGCGGCCTCTCGCGCCCGGCGGCTACCCCCGTCCAGCAGAACTTCGCCGAGCCGACGCTCGGCCCGGTGGCGTTTCCCACGCCGGATCCGGACGGCCCGGGCCTGACCCTGGCCCAGCTGGCGGTTCACCCGGCCGGGACGTTTGTCATTGCCCAGCCGGCGGGCTTCACCTCGGCCAGCACCGCCAGCGCGGCGATCCACAGCCTGAGCCTGGTGGATACCACCCGCTATGCGGTCGTCCACGCTTACCTGCAGCAGCATACCGGGCCGCAGGACCTCAGCAGCCTGGACGCTTACAACAGTGCCGCAGCCCTGGCCGGGACGTGGTCCGAGTACGATGGCTGGGCGGAGACCGGGCGCGAACAGGCGGCCGACCGGCTGGTGATCGACTTCACGCTGGACCTGGGCGAAAACACGTACCTGGCCCGCCAGATCACGTGGGTGGTGGCGGAACTGCCAACTTACGCCTACGTGCTGCGCTTCGTCGTGCCGGACAACTACCCCGCCCTGCTTGGCGAGCTTGAGCTGCTGATTATACCGTCCTACCGGGCGATTCCGGAGGCGCTGACGGTGCCATTAGGCTGGCCGGGCGCGGTCAGTATGGCGGGCGGCTATGCCCTCCGCTACCCCCCGGAGTGGACGCTGATCGGGGATACCACCGGGAGCATCGTGACCCTGACCACCCCCGAAGGCGGGACGCTGACCCTGAGCAGCGCCGCCGGGCAGGTGGCGAGCGAAGAGGAGGCTCGCGCCTGGGCGGAAGCCAGCCGCGCGGATGCCCGTGTTCTGGCGGTGGCACCGCTGGCGCGGACGCTGGGTGACGGGTACGCGGTGAGTTACGCGTTCAGCACAACGGATGGCGACCCGGCCAGCGGGTTGAGTCTGCTCCTGAACGGCCCGGACGGCCAGCTCAAGAGCGCGACGCTGCGCCTGGACATGGCGGACGCCGACCTGCTGGCCGCGGACGGGCGGGCAACCTATGCGGCAGTGTGGCAGGCGCTGGACACATTCTCGCCGCTGCCCGCCGGGGCGACCCTCCCGGCTGCTACCCGGTAACGCCCGGCTACCGGCTGCTGATCGTGCCGATGTGGAAAGATGGAATTTATGAACGCTCGTAATCTCCCCTGGCCGCTCCTGGCCGGGCTGCTGCTGGTGGTGACGGTCGGGCTGGCGGGCTGCGGGGGCAGCCTGGCGGCCGCTTCCCTGCCGACGCTGGTTCCTACTGTCACCGCGCTGCCCCACGCCACGCCCACCGCCATGCCGCTGCCCACGCCCCTCCCGCCCGCACCGGCCGACTGGGACGACCTGGCGCCTTACCGCCAGGCGATGCGCGCCGGGTTCGAGGGGGACGTAGAGGCCTTCGCTGACCGCAATCGCTACTTCATTGAGGCGACGGTTGAGCTGGGCGACGCAGCGACCGTGCGCGGCGCGCAGCGGGTGCGCTACACCAACCGCTCGGGTGACGTGCTGGACGAGATCGTGTTCCGGCTGTACCCCAACCTGGAAGCCTTCTCCGCCCGGATGGACATCGTCAGCGTGGAAGTGGCGGGTGTGCCGGTGGCGCCGGAGTATGCCGTGCGGCGCTCGGTGCTGCGCGTGCCGCTGCCGGAGCCGTTGCTGCCTGGCGGACGGGTGGAGCTGACGCTGGCCTTCACCAGCACCATCGAGCGCGGGTTCGCCGCCAACTACGGCGAGTACAGTTACCAGCAGGGCGTCTTCACCGCGCCGGAGTGGTACCCGGTTCTGAGCGTGTATGAAGAAGGCGCAGGCTGGTGGATGACCCGCGCCCGCAACCAGCAGGGCGAGCAGACTTACACCGAAACCGGCCTGTACGACATCCGGATCACCGCTGCGGCGGACGTGACGCTGGTCATGAGCGGGACCGAGATCGAGCGGCACGACAACGGCGACGGCACGCTCACCCGTCGCATCGTCAGCGGGCCAATGCGCGACAGCGTCCTGATCGCCGGCCGGCGCCTGCTGCGCCTCTCCGACACGTTCGAGGGGATCACGCTCAACCTGTACTACTGGGACGACCCGGAGCAACTGGAGCGCAACGCGGCTGCGGCCGAGGCCGGAATCGCGATCGCGAAGCGCACGCTGGGGGCCTTCAACCGGGTGTTTGGCGAGTACCCCTTCAACGAATTCGACATCGTGCAGACGTACACCCGCGCCGGGGGCATCGAGTACCCGGGCGTGATCGTGGTGGCGGATGCCTACTGGAACGCCGCGGATACCTTCTTCGAGGTGGTGGTGGCCCACGAGATCGGGCACCAGTGGTTCTACAGCCTGGTGGGCAGCAACCAGCTTGAATACCCGTTTGTGGACGAAAGCCTGACGAGCTTCACGGAGTACGTGTACTTCTGGGAGACGGCGGAGGACGAGCGCGACGTGCAGGCCGCGAATGATTACGTCCGCCGCGAGCGCCAGCAGTACAACAGCTATGTTGGCTCCGGTCACCCCGACCTGCCGCTGGGCCTTTCCACAGACGGGTACGTCGAATCACAGTACAGCCTGATCATCTACACCAAGGGGCCGCTGTTCTTCAACGAGATTACGACTCAGATCGGGCGGGAGGGAGTGTACGCCTTCCTGCAGGAGTACTTCCGCCGCTACCGCTATGAAATCGCAGACATCCCCGCCATGCTGGCGACGCTGGAAGACGTGACCGGCCAGGAGTGGGATGCGCTGTTCTACGAGTGGGTGGGGGCGTTCCCCGGGCTGGATCCGGCGGCGGAAGCTGCGGAATAGCGGTCAGCGGTCAGCGGTCAGCGGTCTGCTTTCGGCTTGAGTCCGGTTAGTGTATGGGTAATCAGAACATGTGTACGGGCGGCTCGCGAGCCGCCCGTACACGCTGGATGCACGCCCAGCCTCGTTTGACGATAAGTGTGGCGTTGCCAGTGTCAT
>CAZGYW010000390.1:0-3648 GCA_964530495.1 uncultured Anaerolineae bacterium | reverse complement strand
AACCATGCCATCCAGGACGGGCAACCCATGAGCGGTCAGCACGGCCTTGGTCATCGGCTTGTCGATGGCAATCGCGGAAGCCATCACGCCGCAGCCCACGTACGGCAGGTCGACCAGCTCGCACAGGCCCTGCAGCGTGCCATCCTCGCCATGCGCCCCGTGCACCGCCGGGAAGATCACATCCAGCTTGCGCAGCGCATTGCGGCCCACCAGCCCGGAGATCGGCGGCACGATCAGCCCCTTGAAGTCCGTGCTGGAACTGAGCACCGCCTCACGCACGCCCAGCATTTCACTGATCCGGTTACCCTCAAAGCTGTGAATGTCGCGCAGCGGATCGCCGGTGTACCACCCACCCTCGCGAGTGATGTAGATCGGCACCACGTCATAGCGCGCCGGATTGAGCGCCCGCATCACCTGCTGCGCCGTGACGATGGACACGTCGTGCTCCACCGACCGGCTGCCAAAGACTACGCCAACTGCCAGTTTTTGGGTCATCCGTTCTCAACTCCTATGGCAACAAGATCCCCCATTGCCGCTGACCGGCCAGGCTCTCTAGCCGGCCGTCATTGCCGCCCGGACGCCTGGAGATAGGTGTCCGGCAAATCATTCAGGAACAACACGGTATCGCCGGCCTGCACGTTGCCGCGCAGCCAGGCCACCGCTTCCGCATGCGTCTCAAAGACGTACAGGTGCGCCGGGTCAAAGTCTGTGCTCGTCACGCCCTCGTAAATCGGGCGGGTCTGCGCCTCCCCCACCAGGACGATATCCGTGGCGTAGCGGGTCGCCAGTTCCCCCAGGGCGCGATTCTCGCTGGCCTGCAGCGCGCCCAGCTCGACCATGCCGGGCGTGATCAGCACCCGCCTGCCGTCCTGGTGCAGGCCCAGCACGTGCAGCGCGCCGCGCGCGCCAACCGGGTTGGCGCTGTAGGCATCGTCCAGCACAATCAGCCCACCGGGCTGCACCTTGCGCTCCAGGCGGTGCTCGAACGGCTCCAGCCCGGCCACGCGCAGCGCGATCTCGCCCAGCGGCAGCCCGATCTGGCGCGCCACCGCCGCCGCCAGCAGGATGTTGGTCACGTTATGGATACCGTACACCGGGGCATGGAAGTGGCGCTGCTCGCCCGTCCCGGCCTCCACCACGTCAAAACTCAGGCCATCCAGCGTTTCGGTGACGTTCAGCGCCCGCATCTGCGGCCGCAGGTGAGCGACCGTTTCCGCCTCCCGGCTGACGAGCACTGTCCGGGCAACATGCGCCCGGTCGGCCATGGCTCGCACCTGCGGATCATCGCCGTTCAGAACGGCTGTACCGCTCTCCGGCAGGGCCGCCACGATCTCGAACTTGGCGTTGGCCACCGCTTCCAGCGAGCCGAAGCGCTCCAGGTGCTGGGGGCCGACGGCGGTCACCACGCTGATCTCCGGGCGGGCCAGCGCGCAGATCTGGGCGATCTCGCCTTCCACATAGGCGCCCATCTCGACGATGAAATAGTCCACGGACCGGGCATCCTTGAGCACGGTGTTGATCGCCAGGGAGACGCCCATCAGGGTGTTGTAGCTTTTCGGCGTGGCGATGGCCGTGTAGCGCCCGTTGAGGATATGGGTCAGGAAGTGCTTGGTGCTCGTCTTGCCGTAACTGCCCGTGATGCCGATCACGGTCGGCTCAAGCCGCCGCAGGACGTTCCCGGCCCGCGCCAGATAGAGCCGTCGCAGCCCGGCTTCGACCGGGAAGATCAGCCAGTTGCCGGGGATCAGGAACAGGGGCGCAAGCAGGAAGAGGACCACACCGATCACGGCGGTGAGCACATATACCGCGCCGGGGGCTTCCGGCGCACCAATCAGGGCTACCGCCAGCACCAGCGCCAGCCCGAAAACGATGAATGACGCGGCCAGCAGGCGCACGGCGCGCTGGGTGCGCGCGAACTTCTTCTTGACCTCACGCTCCGGCGTCGGCCAGGCGGCGACCAGGGCCGCAGCCAGGTGCACGATCAGCAGCAGCCACTCGGTCTGCGTCTCCAGCAGGAAGAAGCTGGCCACCAGCGCCACCGACCAGGCGATGATCACACGCCGCCAGCCCCAGCGGTCGGGGTGGTGAATCAGCCAGCGCCAGTAGCGGCCGTTCTGGTATTCCTCAATCTGGAAGAAGCGGGCAAAGCGATAGATGCGGGCCAAACCGCCCAGGAACCAGGCCCCCGCCACAAGAAGATGCATTGGGTCTATGAAGCCTCGCGGAAAAAGTGGTGCACGATCCGGATGTACTCCGGCAGGCGTTCCAGATAGCTAAAATGCCCGGCCCCGGGGAAGACCACCAGCCCCGCGTCCGGGATAGTCTGCTCCAGGCGGCGACCCTGCCACAGCGGCGTGTCCTCGTCGCGCTCACCCCAGATCAGGAGCGTCGGCCGGCTGACCCGCGCCGCGTAGGGCAGCAGGTCCTGCTCGATCACCTTCACGAACGTGTCGCGCAGTGCCCCGGCCTCCAGGTAATCGGTCGCGCCGATCTGCTCATAAGCGCGGCGGCGCACCGGCTCGTACAGCCGCTTGAGACCGGGCAGCGAGAGCACACCTTTGGCCGCTTTGACGGCGGCGTCACGCGCCGGGTTGGCCGGGTTGGGCACGCCGGCGCTGTCCGCCAGGACCAGCTTGTCCACCTGCTCCGGATGCTCGGCGCCCAGGATCAGGCTGATCCGCCCGCCGAACGAGTGACCCAGCAGATGCGGGCGCGCCAGGCCCTGGGCGTCCAGATACGCCAGCACAAAGGCCGCGTATTCCGGCACACCCCACGCCTCCGGCGGTGGAGGCGTCTCGCCAAAGCCGGGCAGGTCGATCACGTGGGTGGTGTAGTCATCCAGCCGGCTGAGCTGCTGCGCCACCGGCCAGAAGCTCTCAATACTGCCGCCCCAGCCGTGCAGGGCCAGCACCGGCGTCGGGCCGGTACCCTCCACCGCATAGGCCGTGGTCAGCCCCATGATCTCAATTGTGGAACGGGTGACATCTGCCATGCACAACATCCAGATCGCCGCAGCCGGTCAGCGCCGGCGGGCCAAAGACCAGCGGGCGATTATAGCATACATCCTAACGGCTCAGAACCCTGATCTCGGCCCCCACTGCCTGCAGGCGGGTCAGCACATCGCCGAAGTTCCAGTCGAACATCTCGGCCCCGTCAATCACGGTTTCGCCCTCGGCCACCAGCGCCGCACCCAGCAGTCCCAGCCCGGTCCGCAGGTCGGGCGAATCCAGATAATCCGCGCGCAGGTGGGTCGGACCGATCACCACCGCCCGGTGCGGATCGCACAATACGATCTGGGCGCCGAAGTTGCGCAACTTGTCCACAAAGAGCAGGCGGTCTTTGAACAGCTTCTCGTGAACGAGGATCGTGCCCTGGGACTGGGTGGCGATCAGCGTGGCAACCGCCACCAGGTCGGAGGGGAAGCCCGGCCACGGAGCGGTCTCGATACTGACGTCCACTTCTTCGTCCCGGCTGGAGATGGCCAGCGTCTCGTGCCGGGGAACGTACAGGTGCCCGTCATCCAGCTCCAGGCGCAGCCCCAGCCGCTCGTAAACTTTGGCGATCATGCGCAGGTCGGCAGCCCGCACGCCCTCGACAGCCAGCCGCCCGCCGGTCAGCGCGGCGATGGCCGCCACACTGGCAACCTCG
>CAZGYW010000389.1:0-3654 GCA_964530495.1 uncultured Anaerolineae bacterium | reverse complement strand
GAGGAGCAGGAGCCGCCCATCGAACAGATCGCGTCCACCCTGCTCCTGGTGGCCTGGCTGGCCCACGACCTGGCGCTGACCCACCTGGCCGGCCACCGCGAGTACAACACCGATACCGTCTGCCCCGGCGCCAACCTGTTCCCCTACCTGGACATGCTCGCGGAAGCCACCGGCCTGGCGCGCGGCACGGACGGCTACCTGCCCTCAGAGGAACAACTGCGCGCCACCACCGCCGCGCCGGAGTCCTAGCGCGGCGGCCACCACCTCCCATTGTCAAATCCGGGGCCAGCAGTGATAATAGTCAGCCAATCGCTGGCAGCGGCGACTGCATCTCCGGGCGTACAGTTCACGCAAGCAACGCGCTGCAGGGGCGGTTTGCAAAGCGCCCGCCTGAGTATTCAGGGCTGCACCCGCTTCCGGCCGGCATTGCCTCCGGATCACACGCAACAAGGCAGGGGTTTATGAGTCCGCAGCACCCGCAGGGGCACGTCTTCTACCGCCGCATGTGGCACGACTACCCGCTGATCACCCACGCGGAAGGCGTCTACCTGGTCGATGACCGGGGTCGCCGCTACCTGGATGCCTCCGGCGGCGCAATCGTGGTCAATATCGGCCACGGGGTGAAGGCGGTCGCGGAGGCCATCGCGCAGCAGGCCGGGCTGGTCACCTATGTTCACGCGGAAAAGTTCACCACCCCGGTGCTGGAGGAATACGCCGCGGCCCTGGCAGAGGTTGTCCCGATCCCCGGCGCGCGCTTCTTCCCCCTGACCACCGGCAGCGAGGCGAACGAGGCCGCCATCAAGATGGCGCGCCAGATCCAGCTCATCCGCGGCCAGCCGGAGCGCCACATCGTGATCGGCCGCTGGCGCTCCTACCACGGGATCACGCTCGGTACGCTGGCTATTGGCGGGCGCATGGGCGCGCGGGAGCGCTTCCGTCCAATGATGCACGACATGCCGCACATCATGCCGCCCACCTGCTACCGCTGCCCGCTGGACAAAACCTACCCGGCATGCGACCTGGCCTGCGCCGATATGCTCGAGGTAACCGTTGCTGAACACGGCGCGCGCCAGATCGCGGCCTTCATCGCCGAACCGATCTCCGGCGCGGCGCTGGCCGCCACCATCCCGCCGGAGGGCTACTGGCCGCGCATCCGCGAGATTTGCGACAAGTACGGCATCCTCCTGATCGTGGACGAGGTCATGTGCGGCTTCGGCCGGACGGGCAAGTGGTGCGCGTTCGAGCACTTCGGCTTCACGCCGGACATCCTGACGATGGGCAAGGGCCTGGCCGGGGGCGTCTTCCCCCTCTCGATGATGGTCGCCAGCGGCGCGCTGGTGGACGAACTGGTCGCCGCCCACCAGGACGTGGCCCACGGCGGCACGTTTTCTCACCACGCGGTCGGCGCGGCAGCCGGGCTGGCCACCCTGCGCTACATTCAGGAGCACCACCTGGTGGAAGAAGCGGCCCGCAAAGGCGCGCAGATCGGGCAGATGCTGCATGCGCGGCTGGACGCCCTGCCCGGCGTCGGGGACATCCGTGGGCTGGGGATGCTATGGGGCATTGAATTCGTGCAGGACCCTGCCACCCACGAGGCCTTTGACCCGGATCTGAATGTCGCCACCCGCGTTTTCAACGCCGCGCGCGATCGCGGCCTGATGCTCTACCCTGGCCGGGGCGGCGCGGATGGCGCCAGCGGCGATGCCGTCATGATCGGCCCACCGACGGTGATCAGCGCGGACGAGATGACCACCATGGTTGAACTGCTGGGCCAGGCAATTGAGGAAGCTGTCGTCCCACTGGCAGTGTCGCAGCCCGGCGATTAACACCAACCGCCGGCCAGAGTCGTCATTATTCGGCACGGAAGGATAGCGCAGGATGCACCACGGAATCATCAGTGTGCTGGGCGGCTCGGCGCCCCAACCCGGCAGTCCGGCTTATGAGGAAGCCTACACGCTCGGCAGGTTGCTGGCCGAAGCCGGGTTCGCCATCGCCACCGGCGGCTACACTGGCATCATGGAAGCCGCCAGCAAGGGCGCAGCGGAAGCCGGTGGGCATGTGATCGGCGTCACCACGGACGCGCTCAACCGCTGGGAGCGGCGCAGCGTCGAAGCCAACTCCTGGGTGCGGGAGGAGATCAAGTTCCCGACCCTGCGCGAACGGCTCTACCACCTGATCGCCTTCAGCGACGGCCTGATCGCGCTGCGCGGCGGGATCGGCACGCTCAGCGAAATAGCCCTGGCCTGGAGCCTGATGCAGGTCGGCGAGATGCCGATCAAGCCCCTGATCCTCGTCGGGCGGAACTGGGAATCGCTCCTGACTGGCTTCTACGGACGGGGCGAGTACATCAACCCGGACGACATGGCCCTGTGGCGCTGTGTGGACGATCCGGCGGGGGTGCTGCCCATCCTGGAGCCGCTGCGCGCCAACGGTCGGAGTTCCCGCTGATTCTGCATAACGCCTGAAAGGATTGCGCCATGATCGAGCTTGCGCTGATGATCGAAGGGCAGGACGGCCTGACCTGGCCGCGCTGGCAGCGCCTGGCCCGCGCCGCGGAAGACCTCGGCTTCGCCGGGTTGTACCGTTCCGACCACTTCACCAACGCCACCCCACCCGACAAAGAGTCGCTGGAGATGTGGGTTTCGCTAACCTGGCTGGCCAGCCATACCACCCGCCTGGAGTTCGGCCCGCTGGTCTCGCCCGTGTCCTTCCGCGACCCGGTCTTCACCTCACGCGTCGCCGCCCAGGTGGATGACCTCAGCGGTGGGCGGCTGACGCTGGGCGTTGGCGCGGGCTGGCAGGAGCGCGAGCACACCCTGTTCGGCTACGACCTGCTGGCTGTGGAGGCACGCTTTGCCCGCTTTGAGGAGGGCCTGCAGGTCATCACCGGCCTGCTCCAGCGCGAGGATCGCGTCAGCTTCACCGGGGACTACTACACCCTGCGCGAGGCCGCGCTGCTGCCCCGGCCGGTGCGCCCCGGCGGCCCGCCGATCCTGATTGGCGGCAACGGGCCGAAGCGCACCCTGCCGCTGGTCGTCCGCTACGCTTCCGAGTGGAACGGCGTCTACCTCACCGCCGCCCAATTCGCCGACCTTAACCGCCAGCTGGATGAGATGCTGGCCGCGGCGGGACGCACCCCGGCCAGTGTCCGCCGCTCGCTGATGGCGGGCACCGTCTTCGGGCGGGACGACGCCGAGTTCAGCGCGCAGGCCGCCGCCCGGGGCACCAGCCCCGCCGACATGGCTGCCCACGGGATCATCCACGGCACGCCCGGCGCGGTGGTCGATCAGCTCGGCCGCCTGGCGGAGGCCGGAGTCCAGCGCGTGATGCTGCATTGGCTGGCCCTGGACGATCTCGATCGCCTGGAAGCGTTCGCCGCCAGCGTCATGCCCCACCTGCGGGCCTGATGGCAAGCACCCGCGCCGCTTTTGTGGCACAATAGCGGCCCAGCAGCATGGAATTACAGGCGGCCACTCTGCGCCGCCGCTTTTTGACTGAAGCAAGGAGTCACACCGTTCATGGCATCCGACAAAGGCGTTACCCCCCAGAGCGAAGACTACAGCCGCTGGTATACGGACGTGGTGCAGAAGGCCGGCCTGGCCGACTACGCCCCGGTGCGCGGCTGCATGATCATCCTCCCCTACGGCTACGAGC
>CAZGYW010000388.1:0-3662 GCA_964530495.1 uncultured Anaerolineae bacterium | reverse complement strand
CTGGATGTGATGCTGCCCGGCCTGAACGGCCTGGACGTGCTGCAGACCATCCGCCGCGAATCGGAAGCCTACGTCCTGCTGCTCACCGCCCGCTCAGAGGAAACCGACCGCATCGTCGGGCTGACCATCGGCGCGGACGACTACCTGACCAAGCCCTTCAGCCCGCGCGAGCTGGTGGCCCGTGTTAAGGCCATCCTGCGCCGGGGGCGGGCCGCCGCCGCGCCCTCGGAGGAGACGGTGCTCACCTTCAAGCACATCCGCATCGACGGGCTGCGCCACGAGGTCTGGCGGGACGGCGAGGCCATCCCCCTGACGGCGCTGGAGTTCAGGCTGCTGCGCACGCTGGCGGCCTACGCGGGGATGGTCCTCAGCCGGGAACAATTGCTGGAGCGCGTGTGGGGCTATGACTTCTACGGAGACCCGCGCGTGGTGGACGTGCACATCCGGCGCATCCGCGCCAAACTGGAAGCCGACCCGACCGACCCGGTCCACCTGCTCACCGTGCGCGGCGTGGGCTACAAGTTTCAGGATGAGCGCGCATGAGCCTGCGCTGGAAGTTCTTCCTCTCGTTTTTGACGGTGGCCGCCCTCACGCTGCTGACGCTGAGCCTGGCGATGACACTGGTCGCCCCGGCGGATTTCTCCGACCGGGTGCGCATGATGGCCGACATGCGACAGGAGGCGGCGGATGCGACTCCCGCCCCCGGCGAGGCCAATAATCCTTCCACCGGCATGATCCGCCGGCCGGGGGTGCTGGACCGGCTGCGCGACCGGATGATCAGCCTGGAGGAAGTCCAGGCGGAGCTGAACGCCAATTTCCGGCAGTCGGTGCGCCGCGCGCTGCTGCTGGCAGGGCTGGTGGCGGTAGTCGCCGCCGGGGTGGCCAGCTTCCTGATCAGCCAGCGCATCGTCAAGCCAATCGCGGCCCTGGGCCGGGCCAGCCAGCGCATCGCCGGCGGTCACTACGAGGAGCGCCTGATCGCCACCGAGGATGACGAGCTGGGCGATCTGACACACAGCTTCAACGCCATGGCCGGGGCGCTGGCAGAGACGGAAGCCATGCGCCAGCAGCTTATTGCCGATGTCAGCCACGAGCTGAAAACCCCGCTGTCCAGCATCAAGGGCTACATGGAGGGCCTCCAGGACGGCGTGATCGCGCCCACGGAGGAGACCTTCCAGCTGGTGCACGACGAAGCCGAGCGGCTCCAGCGCCTGGTGCACGACCTGCAGGAGCTATCCCGCGCGGAAGCCGACCAGATCCCGCTGCACCTCGGGGTGCACGACGCCGCCGAATTGGCGGCCTCCGCGGCGGAGTGGCTGCGCCCGCAGTTCGCCGACCACGGGATCGCGCTGGCGGTCAGCCTGCCGGAGGGCGCCCTGCGCGTCCGGGCGGATTTCGACCGCGCCCGCCAGGTGCTGCTCAACCTGCTGGGCAACGCCCTCCAGTACACGCCGGAGGGCGGGCAGGTGACGCTGACCGTCACCGCCGAGCGGGACGCGGCGCGCTTTTCGGTGGCGGATACCGGCGTCGGGCTGGCGGGGGAGGACCTGCAGCGCGTCTTCCAGCGCTTCTACCGGGTGGATAAGTCCCGGGCGCGGGCCAGCGGCGGCAGCGGCATCGGCCTGACCATCGCCCGCCACCTGGCGGAAGCGCATGGCGGCCGGCTGTGGGCGGAGAGCGCCGGGCCGGGCCGGGGCAGCACCTTCCACTTCACCCTGCCGCTGGCCGGCTGATCCCCTACTCCGCCGCCTCGGTCGCCCGCAGGCCGAACTCCTCGACCACCTGCGCGATCCAGGTTGCGATGCGGCCGGCCGTCAGGGTGGCCTCGTTGTCTTCGTCCAGCGCCAGCCCTTTAAAGTACCCATCCTCCAGCGCCAGCGAGGCTTCCACCTGGTAGCCCGCCGCGGGCCAGCGGCCGACGAGCTGCGCGCCACGCTCGACGACCCGCTCCGCCAGGATGCCCACCGCGTCAAGGTACGTATCCGGGTAACCGTACTGGTCGCCCAGCCCGAAGAGGGCGACCTTCTTGCCGGTCAGGTCAAGCGCATCCAGTCCCGGCAGGAAGAAATCCCAGTCCACCTGTAGCTGGCCGATATCCCAGGTCGGGATGCCCAGGATCAGGTATTCCCACTCCAGGAGGTCCTCCGGGCGGGCGTGGGCGATATTGAGCGCCTCCGCAAAATCGGGCGTGATTGCATTGAGCCGCTGGACGATCTCATACGCGACATACTCCGTCGCACCGTTGGAACTGCCGAAGAATACGCCAATCCGAGTCATGTTGTGCCTCCTGTGCGGTGTTGAGCGGTCGGGCAGGGCGTTTACCCTGTGCAGAGAGTTTTTATGATATTTATGATTAAAATAATCTAAAATGCTTCCGAAGGGTACTGCCATCTGTCACTACCCGGCGGTGTCTTTCGCCACCCCGCAAAACTTCATCAAATTGTCACATTCCGATCACACAGCGGTCATCTGCGTCTGGCATGCTAAGGGCGCATGCGAAACCGCATGCACTGACAACGAGGTTACGAAGGAGCGAACACGATGCGGAAAACACTTGTCATTGGAATGGCGCTGGTTGCAATCCTGGCCCTGGGGGCGGTGACGGTTCTGGCCCAGGGGCCGCGCGGCGGTTTCATGGACGACTTCTACGGCCAGGGCGTGCGCGGCCTGGACCTGGACACCCTGGCGGAAGCGCTGGGCCTGGAGGATGATGACGCCCTGCTGGAGGCCCTGCAGGATGGCCAGACCGTGGCCGAGATCGCGGAAGCGCAGGGCGTGGCCCTGGCAGACGTGGTCGCCGCCCTGGCCGCCGACTACGAGGCCGACCTGGCGGATGACGTGGCCGATGGCGACATCACCCAGGAAGTCGCCGATGCGCACCTGACCCTCTTCAAGGCGCAGCTTGAGGCACGCCTCAACGCCGACTTTGCCACGCCGTTTGATCGCTTCGGCGGGATGCCGGGCAGCCGGATGCTGGACGGTCGTTTTGGCGGGATGATGGGTGACTGGATGATGGGCGGTCGCTTCGACGGCGATCACCTGGACGCTATCGCGGCGGCGCTGAACCTGGAGAGCGACGCGCTGCTGGAGGCCCTGCAGGACGGGCAGACCGTGGCCGAGATCGCTGAGGCGCAGGGCGTGGCGCTGGAAGACGTGATCGCGGCAGAGATCGCGGTCGTTGCGGAAGACCTGGCCGCGGCGGTTGAGGATGGCGACATGACCCAGGCCCAGGCGGACGCCCAGCTCGCGCTGCTGCAGGCCAACCTGGAAGCCCACTTCGTCGATGGCATGACGATCTTCGACGGCCCGCTGGCGGACTGGATGCGCGGCCAGATGATGGACGGTGGGATGATGGGCGGCCGGATGCGCGGCGGGCGCGGCGGCTAGGCCCACTGGACAATGCCGGGGACGCGAACCCGTCCCGACTGGCACGGTGAACCACTCAGGCAGGGGGCGCGCGCTCCCTGCCTGTTTTTGTGGGGCGAACAGCTTTCGGGCCTGCAGCCCGGCCGCAAGCGGTCAGCGGTCAGCTTCCAGCAAAAACAGGAACCACCACAGGGTAACGCTTGAAGGCCTTTCTCTGCGCCCTTGTCTTTCTCTTTGCGATCTTAGATCGGAAGGAGCACACGTCTGAACTCCAGTCACCGCTCATTATCGCGTAT
>CAZGYW010000387.1:0-3668 GCA_964530495.1 uncultured Anaerolineae bacterium | reverse complement strand
CCCACCCCCCCACCCCACCCTACACTCTTTCCCTACACGACGCTCTTCCGATCTAGCGCTTCGCCGGGTCGCCGGTGCGGCGCATCGGGTGGGAGCGCCTGCTGCGCAACGCGTGTGTGGCGGCGGGCAACTGGCGCGGGCCGGAGGCGATCCCGCTCCTGGAGCGCCTGGCAGCGGATGAGTCTGACCTGGTGCGCGAGCACGCCGCCTGGGCGCTGGCACGCTGCGAATAGACTGCGGCTGGAATCGCGGCGGCTTTTCGGCTATAGTAGGCCGCCGCAGGTTCGCATACGCGGGGGGCTTGAAAGAGGACATACTCAGGATGAATCGATTCATACTGCTGCTGGGCGGAGTGGTGGCGGTCACGCTGGTACTGACCAGCGGTGCGGCGCCATTACAGGCCGGCCCTGTGACGACCGGTACCCCGCCCCTGACCAATACGCCCAGCCCGACGCCCACGGCGAGCAATACCCCGATCCCGACCAACACGCCGACCTTTACGGCGACGTACACGCCCAGCATCACGCCGACGCCATCCGATACCCCGACGGCGACGTTCACGCCGACGATCACGCCGACGCCCAGCCCGACTCCGATCGGGCCGTACTCCTACCCGGAGGGCGTCAACCCGCTGACCGGGCTGCCCTATCCGAACGAGGCGGCCATGAACCGCCGCCCGCTGATCGTCAAGGTCTCCAACTGGCCGCCGGTGGTGCGTCCGCAGAGCGGGCTGAGCTTCGCCGACATCGTGTTCGAGTATGAGGCCGAAGGCGGGGTGACGCGCTTCGCCGCCATCTTCCGCAGCCAGAGCGTCGACCATGTGGGATCGGTGCGCAGCGGCCGCCTGATCGACCTCGAGCTGATCGAGATGTTCCGCGCCCTGTTCGCCTACAGCGGTTCCAGCGACCCGATCCGGCAGTTGATCCTGAATGCCGAGTGGCGCTGGCGCGTGTTCTCCCCGCACATCGGTGACAATGAGCCGCTGTTCGCGCGCTTCCCGGAAGAGGGGCTGGCCTTTGAGCATACGATGTTCGCCAACCTGGACGAGATCTGGGCAGCGGCAGATGTGCGCAACGTGAACACGGGGATGCTCGTGCGCGGCCTGGCCTTCACCGAGGTCCCGGCGGAGGGCGGCAGCCCGGCCAGCCAGGTGTTTGTGGACTGGTGGGGTGAGACGGATGCTACCTGGCAGTACAACGCCGCAGACGGCTACTACTATCGCTGGAATTCCGGCGTGCCGCACATCGACAAGCTGACGGGTGAGCAGATCCGCACGCGCAACGTCGTGGTGCTGGGTGTGCCCCATGCCGAACGGCCCGATCTTTTCGAGCCGGAGAGCAAGACGAACTCGCTGGAAATCCAATTGTGGGACGTTGGGCAGGCTTACATCCTGCGCGACGGGCTGGTTTACCAGGGCTGGTGGCAGCGCCGCGAGCGCAACGAAGACCTGGGCCTGCAGCTTACCTGGGGCGATAACACGCCAATCCCGCTGCGACCGGGCACCACCTGGTTCGAGGTCGTGCGAGAGGGCATGCCGGGTGTGTTCATCGGCCAGGAGTTGGGCGATATGCAGGCGACCGGCACGGTGGCTGCGCCCAGGCTGTGGACGCCCACGCCGGAGGCGACCCCGGCCAGTTAGGGTTTGCCCGCAGGAGAATCAAACGCCGGGGACGCGATTGCCCCCGGCGATTTGTGTTGTGCGGGACAGGCGCTATTCGATGCTGAATGCGCAGCGGGACGTGATGGGATCGGGACCGTACTGATCAGGCTGGCCGTCGCCATTGGCGTCCAGGCCATCGGTGATCGGGCGGCTGAACATCTGGGTCAGCTCGGTGACGTGCTCACCGGCGGCGATCGGGCCCATGTCGAAGCTCCAGAACACGCGCCAGGTTCCGGTCGGCTCGTTGAAGAAGACCTCGCCCCGGTAAGCATTGTAGGTACTCACCAGCCGCCCGTCGAAGCTCACGATCTGGATGACGCTGGCCAGGTACTCCTCGATCAATTCCGGGCTGGCGGCTTCCCAGCCCTGGGTGAGCACTACGGACTGCCCGACCCGACCCCTGAACGGGCCGATGCCGAAGTACTCGCAGCCGGGCGGCAGGTATAACGTGTCGCTCCAGGGGGCCTCCACGACGATGACGGGCAGCAGCGCCGCGCTGCCGTCGAGCGTCACCAGGTAATCCGCCAGCCAGCCGGAGCCGCCGTCCGCCAGCGTCACCTGGTACCAGTCGCCAATCTCGGTGCGGCCAATGGCGGTCAGTGTTTCGTTCTGGGCGGCCTGCGCCACCACCGGGTAGGCCAGGTCCGGCCCTTCACGGATGATCGCCGTCCCGAAGACCACGGTCGCGGTGAGGGTCGGAGGGGTGTCCTGCGCGGCAGCGGGCCAGGCCAGGCCCAGCCCGAGCAGCAGGATCAGGGGAATCAGGGTCTTCTTCACGATCGCTCTCCTGCCGGAATCCGTTTGCATTGCGCCGGGATTATGCCCTGTTCTGGCCGGATGGCAAGGTTCGGCTCAAACGGTTGCGCTCCGGCGCGCCTGCTCCAGTTCGTGCGCGTAGCCGAAGCCGACCAGGCGGCGGTGCTCCTCATCCCACAGGCGGAAGCGCAGCGATTTGAGGCTGTCACGCAGGGTGACGGGCCGCACCTGCTGGAACAGCGGGTTCGATGCCTGGCAGGCTTCCAGGTTGTAGTTGGGGATGCGCGGGCTGAGGTGGTGGATGTGGTGGAAGCCGATGTTGCCGGTGAACCATTGCAGGATGCGCGGCAGTTTGTAGAACGAGCTGCCCCGCAGCCCGGCGGCGACGTAGTCCCACTCGGCATGGCGCGCCCAGTAAACGTCCTCAAACTGGTGCTGGATGTAGAACAGCCACACCCCGGCGGAGGCGGCGACCGCGATGATGGGCAACTGCACCAGCACGAAGTCCCGGAAGCCGATCAGGAGGCTCAGGCCGACGATGAACGCCAGCACGGCGAGGTTGGTGTAGATTACGCTGTTGCGCTCCCGCGGTTTTGCGTCCTTCTGGGCGAAGCGGTGCAGCACCAGGAACATGACCAGCGGGCCAAAGAGGAGCAGGATCACGGGATTGCGGAAGATCCGGTAAGCCAGGCGCTGGCGGGGTGGCAGGGCCAGGTACTCCTCAACCGTCAGGGTCCACACGTCACCGGTTCCGCGCCGGTCGAGGTCGCCGGCGCTCGAATGATGGACGGCATGGGAGTGCCGCCATTCGTAGTACGGCGTGAAGGTGAGGATTCCGGTGATGATGCCCACGACGTCATTGGCCTCTTTGGAGGCGAAAAATGACCCGTGGCCGCAGTCATGGAAGATGATGAACAGACGCACCAGAAAGCCCGCCGCCACCACCGCAATCGCCAGGGTCAGCCAGTAGGACACTTCCAGGGCGCGATAGGCCAGGTACCACAGCGCGACGTAGGCCAGCAATGAGCTGATGAACTGCCACAGGCTGCGCCGGGCATCCGGGGTCTGGAAGGGGGCAACGGCTGCGCGCCAGTCAGACGGGCTGACGCCTGGTTGCGAGGGTAGGGATTGGGTCATGGAGGTTCTCCAGGAGGATAGGCGGGGCAGTGCCGCACAGGTGACGACTCATGTCGTGGTCACAGAGTATAACCCGCCGGAGACCCGGCAGTTCCGATTTACTCGAAGTCCATGG
>CAZGYW010000386.1:0-3671 GCA_964530495.1 uncultured Anaerolineae bacterium | reverse complement strand
GGCTGGCAGGTGGACACCGGCGCGTGGCAGTGGCGCAACGTGCTCAACAGCCACGAGATGCACGCCCGGAGCGTGTTCAACGCGGGTAGTCTGTTCGAATGGCGGGTGGGCGCAGAGTGGGTCATCCTGGATCCTCAGAGTATCAACTGGATCAACCAGGATACCAGCCGCCAGCAGATCGCGATTAAACAGGCCGTCACCGGGAAGGTATCCGATGACGTGATGCACTTCGAGGCAGGGTACGGCGCGGGGCGGCACTACACGCTGACAGCCCACCCGGCGCGGCTGATCAAACACATCACCATCGACAGCCTGGACAGCCTGCCGACGCCTACGGTGAGCGGTACGGTGTGGTTCGAGGCTGAGTTTACCATCACCAACTCATCCGGGGTTGAGCTGTACCTGGACGGCGTGCGCTGGGCGCGGGCCAACAACGTCCGGGTGCGGACCGCCAACCGGATCGAGTTCCGCGATGCCAACGGCACTTCCCTGTGGTACGCCGACGCGCCGCACGCGGTGGACGCCCTGCAAAACACGGTCGGGGCGCAGTACGAGGTGCGGCGGTCAGGCCGCAGCTATTTTATTTGCGTGCGCGTGCCGCGCGAGTGGATGATGACGGCGATCTACCCAGTACAGATCGACCCCACCCTGACGGACGGTTACGGCGGCGACGTCACCACCGCGATGGACTGCCTGCTCGACAGCACCAACCCGACCAACAACTACGGTACCTATACCCGGCTGTTATACGTCAACGCCAGCAAGCGCGGGATTTTGTTTTTTGACGTGTCCTCCATCTCCGCCACCGCAACCTGCACCAGCGCAACCCTGTACACCTACCACACCGACTCCGGGAGCAACAGCGCGTTTAGCGTCTCCGCCTACTCTATCGCCAGCGGCAACGCGGGCTGGATCGAGGGGACGAAATCGGGCGCGACGGCGGGCGCGGGTGAGCCGTGTTGGAACGCCAAAGAGGCGGACGGCAGCGGCGGAGTCACGACCGCCTGGGCGGGTAGTGCAGGGTTATCCACCAGCGGGACGGACTACGAGGCGACAGCGATTGGCACGTTTAGTGGCAACCAGTCAGACGCCAACGGGACCGAGTACTCCTGCTCACTGACCGCCAGCCGGGTAGAGGATTGGTTTGGGGCGACCAATACTAACTACGGGGTACTGCTGATACCGAGCAACAACAAATCGTCCCTGGCAACATCGGACTACGGCACGACCGGCTACCGGCCCAAGCTGGTGGTGGAGTACACAGCAGGCACAACCAGTTACGAGACACCTGGCGGCACGCTGACGACTGCCGGCACGGTGGTCAACTCGGCGCGGAAGGTGGTTGATGGTGCGCTGACGACCGCCGGAGTGGTGCTGATGCGAACCGCAACGGCGCTGGCGGGTACGCTGACCAGCGCAGGCGCGTTGGTCAACCAGGCAGGCAAGATATTGTCTGGCGCAGTCACCAGCGCAGGAGACCTGACACCAGTCAAGATCGCACTACGGGCGCTGGATGGGACGCTGACCACAGCAGGCACGCTGCTGGGCAGGGCGAACAAAACCCTGGATGGGGCAGTCACCAGCGCAGGGACACTGCTGGGCAGGGCGAACAAAACCCTGGATGGCGCAGTCACCAGCGCCGGGGATGTGATCAAACAGACAGCAACCAGCCTGGCGGGTGCAGTCACATCCTCTGGCGCAGTGGGCGCGGTCAAGACGGCGCTGCTGGCGCTGGCGGGGACTTTGGGCAGTGCTGGAACAGTGACGCTGCGAACCGGGAAAGCGTTGGGCGGCGCGGTGACATCCGCCGGTGCGCTAGTGATGCAGACGGCCAAGAGCCTGACGGGTGCGTTGACCAGCGCGGGAGACCTGCTGACCAGTAAATCGGGGGCATACTACCAGGCGCTGGCGGGGACGCTGACGACAGCGGGGGAGATTGCGCGGCAGACCGTGACCCGCCTGGCGGGGACTCTGGCGAGTGCTGGTGAGACAATCAAACAGATGGCGGTTGTGGCGGCCGGGACTTTGACTAGCAGCGGAGCAGTGACGATGCTGCGCGTCGTTTTCCAGGTTTTGGGCGGGACATTGACCAGCGCGGGAATCGTATTGGCCAGGGCGAACAAGACTCTGGTCGGGGCGCTGGACAGCACGGGCGGGTTGGGACGGGCGATCGCCAAAGCATTCGTGGGGGCGCTCATTCCTTCCGGGATCGCCGAGGCTGTCAAGCAGGCAGCCGTGACCGCCTTATTTTATCTGCGCATTGCGAGCAGATCAGCGGGCATTCACCTGGCCAGCCGGTCTGCGGATTTGAGCCTGACCAGCCGATCGCGTACATTGACGTTGGAGGAGGAGGAGGATGGCAATTAGAAGAGTCAAGGAAAGCCCGCTGCACCAGGGCGTGGATGAGCAGGTGGCATATGCGCTGACAACCACGCCGTGGGGGTCTTCTCCTGGCAGCGTGAGCGTGAAACTTTTTAGCCTGGATTCTACCGGCGCCAAGACCGATGTGAGCTCTACGAAATTAACCGGCAGCCCGAGCGTGGATGGGGATGTGATCACGACGCCGCTGGTGATCTCGCTGGCGGCGGGAACGGATTACCGGATGGAGATCAAATTTACCTGCTCGGGCAACGTTTTTGAGGCGTGGGCAGTGATTAAGGGCGAAGAATAAATGACTGGAGGACTTATGCCGAAAACGGCGATGACGATCACGATTTATGGGGAAGATGACGAGATTAAGGCGACGTACAGCCGGATGTTTGTGCCGTGGAAGCTGCTTAAGGCGGCAGTGCGGCTGGCGAAGCAGATCGACGCGGAGCACATGGAAGAGGATGACCTGGACGCGCTGGCGGGGCTGGTGGTAGAGGTGTTTGGGAACCGGTTCTCGATCGAGGACCTGAACGAGGGCGCGGACGTGAGCGATATGATGGCGGTGCTGCAGCAGATCATCGGGAAGGCGCGCGGGCTGATGCCGCAAAACCCTACGCCGCCGGGGTAGCAGCCCCGGGGAGCGAGGAGGAATGGACGAGCCAGGCGGGAGACTGGATGGTGCAGCTGGAGGTGGAGCTGGTGAAGGCGTTCCACTGGAGCCTGGCGGAGATCGACGGGACGGATATCGAGACGCTGTTCCCGTTTGTGTTCAGCTTTGGGGGAACACAGGCGGCGGAGCGGGAGGCGTACTGCGACCAGGTGGGGTGGCTGTGATAGATCGCGATGACTGAAGAGAGGAATGAATGGGCGATCCGATTGATGAGCTGAAGGGCAAGATAGGGCTGGATACGACGGACCTGAAGACCGGGATCGCCGAGGTGAACCGGCAGATCCGGGTGATCGAGAGCGGGTTCCGGGCATCGGCGGCAGCGCTGGGGGACTGGGCCAGCGACGCGAGCGGGCTGGAGAGCCGGATTAAGGCGCTGAACACACAGATCGACCTGCAGCAGGCGAAGGTAAACGCGCTGGCCAGCGAGTACCGCAACGTGGCCAGCGAGAAGGGTGAGACGAGCCGGGCTGCGCAGGACCTGCAGATCAAGCTCAACAAGGAAACCGAGCAGCTGAACAAGATGCAGACAGAGCTGAACCAGAGCGAGAAAGCGCTGGAGACGGTGGGCTCGGAATCGGAAGACACAAGATCGGAAGAGCACACGTCTGAACTCCAGTCACCGCTCATTATC
>CAZGYW010000385.1:0-3671 GCA_964530495.1 uncultured Anaerolineae bacterium | reverse complement strand
CCCAGAATAATGTTGCCGTGCAGCTTCAGGTGGAAGAAGCCCAGCAGCAGCGCCATCAGCACGCCGATGATCACGCCCACCCCAAGCCCCAGCCAGGGGCCGACCAGGCGGCCGGTTTCCGCGCCGAACCACGCCGGGGCATAAACGCTGATGATCACCCCGCTGAAGGCGGAGGCCAGCATGATGCCTTCCATCCCGATGTTGATCACCCCCGCGCGATCCGACAGCAACGCCCCCATCGACGGCAGGAGAATGGGCGTTGTAACCCGCAGCATGGAGGCCAGAAACGCCGCGCTGAAAATCCCTTCAATCACGTTCTCAAACATGAGTCCGCTCGCTATACCGTAACCGACGCATCCGACGAGACAGGCTGATCTTCGAAATCATCCCCCGGCACCACCGCTTGCTCCGTCCGGCGCCGCATTCTCCGCGCCTGAAGGAACGTGAAGATGCCTTCCGCCGTGATCAGCAGGATGATGACGGCCTGCACGATGCGCACGATCTCAAAGCTGATGTTGGCATCCCGCTCCATGAACTGCGCCCCGGCCCGCAGGTAGGCATACAGCAGGCCGGTAAAGGGCACCACCAGCGGGTTATTGCGCGCCAGCAGCGAGACAACCACGCCTTCAAAGGCCAGGCCCAGCGAGATATTGAGGATGAGCTGGCGGTGGATGCCCAGGCCCAGGTGCGCGCCCGCCAGCCCGGCCAGGATGCCGCTGAACGCCATGGCAAGCATGATCGTCCGTTTGGTGTTGACGCCGCCGTATTCCGCAAATTTCTGGTTGGCGCCGATCATCCGAATTTCGTAGCCAATGGTCGTGCGGGAGATCAGCAGCCAGGTTGCAATGACGGCGATCAAGACAATGAAGATGGCGACTGTCACCTGCGTGCCCGATACCAGGACGGGCAGCAGGGCGGAGGACGGCAGGATGCCGGTTGTGGTGAAGCCGGCATCCGGGGCCTTTAACTCAAACGTGAGCGCCATATCGTAGAACCGCATCGCCACCGTGTTCAGCATCAGGGTGGATACCAGCTCGTTAGCGCCCAGGTAGGCTTTGAGCACGCCGGGCAGCAATCCCCATACAAAGCCGGCGGTCGCCGCGGAAAGCAGCGCCAGCGGAATCCCCACAGCCGGCGACATCCCGGCCACCTTGAGGGCCAGAAACCCGGAGAACAGCGCACCGAAGTACAACTGTCCTTCCGCCCCCAGGCTGAACTGCTCCGCCTGGAACACAATTGTGATGGCCAGCCCGACCAGAATCAGCGTGATGGCATCCTGCATCCAGATCGCCCAGCGGTTCACGCGGGATAGCGGGCCAAGCAGCAGCGCGGTGTAGGCCTGGTTGGTGCTGGCAATGGTCTCCTGCAGAACGGTGCCCACGGCCAGCGCTTCCGGCTCCACCACCACGGTGTACAGCCCATCAGCGGGCAACACCAGCCCCTCAATCACCGCATCCTGCAGGCCGCGCAGATTGTCATACTGCGCCAGCTGGGCCTCGGTCGCCCCGGTGGCACTGGCCAGGCGGGCGCCGTCCGGCCCCAGCAGCGCCACCTGCAAATCGATCTCAGTCCGGCGGTTGCCGCCATAGGCCAGCACCGAAACCTGATCAGCGGCCTGCCCCTGAAACACAAAACGAACCTGCGCCTGCGGCTCGGCGGCATCCGGATCATTGATCGTGCCGCTGCGCACCCCGCCATAGGTGATGTCCGTCTCGTCACTCTCGAGCGGCGCTGCTTCGGAAATCAGCTCCAGCTTAAACTCGCCCTGGATAAAGCGGCTGGCCGAATCCAGGCTGAACAGGGCGGTCATCACGTAGCCCAGCAGCAGCGCGAATACAACGGTCAGCGTCACGCGCAGCGCACCGCCGCGCAGCTCCACCACAAATAAGGCGACGCTGGCGCTGATCAGCACGTTAACAAACAGGATCCAGCCGTAATCGGGCGTGGCCTGGATGTTCGCAACCAGGGCCGGCAGCGACTCTGCGCTGAAGATGCTGAAACACAGAAAGGTCAGGACGACCAGGCCGACAGCACTCCCAAACAGCAATAGGCGCGCACGATGCGCCGAAAAGCGAGCCGTCATACGGCCTCCAGCTCTGCAGGGGTTTGACGCCTGGCCCCCAGCATATACAGGCCAAGCTCCTCTTCGGTAAGATCGGGCGTATTGGGGAACATCGCCACGACCTCGCCGTTGTACATCACCATGATGCGATCCGCCAGTTTCATCACTTCCTGCAAATCCGCAGAAACCAGCAGGATGGCCAGCCCTTCGGTCCGCTTATCGATCAACTGCTGGTGAATAAACTCAATCGCGCCGATATCCACCCCGCGTGTCGGCTGGGCCGCCACCAGCAGGCGCGGCGAGGAGGAAAACTCGCGCGCCACAATAACCTTCTGCATGTTGCCGCCCGAAAGCGAATTCACCGGCAGCTCGCCGCCGGGGGTCAGGATGCCGAAGCGGTGGATCAACTCCTCCGCATTCTGTTTGATCATGGCGTTGTCAAGCAGCAGCCGGCCGGCAAAAGGCGGGCGGTAGTAACGGTCCACAATCAGGTTGTCCGCGATTGAACCCTGGCGAGCGACGCCGTTCGTGAGGCGGTCTTCCGGGATGTGGGCGACCCCGGCTTCGCGCACACCGCGCGCCCCATGCCCCAGGAGGGACTGCCCGTCGATCTCAACCGCGCCGGCGGTCATGGCCCGCAGGCCGGTCAGCACCTCCACCAGCTCGGTCTGGCCGTTGCCTTCCACCCCGGCCACCCCCAGAATCTCGGATTCGTGCACGTTGAAGGAAACATGGTTCACCAGCGGGCGGCCGGCTTCGTTCGCATACAGCAGGTTGCGCACTTTGAGCACCGGCGCGCCGCGCGTCACCGGCGGTCTGTTCACCTGCATGAATACCTCGCGCCCGACCATCATCCGCGCCAACTCAGGGATGCTGGTCTCACGCGTGTTGACCGTCCCGACTTTGCGCCCATCCCGCATCACCATCACGCGGTCGGAGATTTCCATCACCTCGCGCAGCTTGTGCGTGATGAAGATGAGCGTCTTGCCCTCCTTAACCAGATTGCGGACAGCGGCAAACAAGTCCTGGGTTTCCCTGGGGGTCAGCACCGCGGTTGGCTCGTCAAGGATCAGGATCTCTGCCCCGCGGTAGAGCGCCTTGAGGATTTCGACGCGCTGGCGCATGCCCACCGGGATGAGCGCGACGCGCGCATCGGGATCCACATCCAGCCCGTACAGCCCGGCCAGCGCGCGGGTATCCTCAACGCCCCGCTGCCGATCCAGGACAAGGCCCTTCATCGTCTCACGGCCCAGGGTGATGTTCTCCGCGACCGTGAAGGAGTCCACCAGCATAAAGTTCTGGTGCACCATGCCGATGCCAAGCTGGATTGCCTTCTCCGGCGAGTCGATATTGACCGGTTCGCCGCGCCGGAAGATCTGGCCGGCGGTCGGGGTCTCCACCTGTACGCCGGTCAGGCGCGAGATCGCATCGTACGTATAGTTGACCGTCCCCTGAGGGGTGGTTGTTGTCAAGATATTATTAAGCCGATCGTACTGGTACTGCACATCGAGCAGGGCATTGCCGCCGGGATCGCTGGCCAGCAGGCGGCGCAGGCGCATCAGCGAGATCGGAAGAGCACACGTCTGAACTCCAGTCACCGCTCATTATC
>CAZGYW010000384.1:0-3682 GCA_964530495.1 uncultured Anaerolineae bacterium | reverse complement strand
AAATGAGCGGTGACTGGAGTTCCGACGTGTGCTCTTCCGATCTGTGCGCCTTGAGTGCGCTTTTTTGCGAGCCCGCGGCAGGTTTGAACCTGCCGCGCGCCACGTCCGGCCAACCGGGGATGCCCAGGTGCAGCACCTGTACGGCCACCCCGTGCCGACGTCGCCCGCCTTTCGCCATTGTCCTTAAGCTGAAAGCTGTTTGCTGAAAGCTGTCCGCTATTCTCACCGAACTTTCAGCCTTCAGGAGCCCCTCTTGCCCCCGGAGTGTGGTATAGTGTTGGCCGGTCCAGACCGGTGCGAGAGGACGAACGCGATATGCCCCTGCGCGGCGTGATCTTCGATATGGGTGGGACGCTGCTCACCTACCATCCCCCGGAGGCTGATCCCCGCCACGGTTGGGAGGGGATGGAGGCGCTCGGCGCGGATGGGCTGCGCGCTTTCCTGCTGGCGCGGGGGTATGCCGTCCCGCCGCTGGAGGAGGCTCGCGCCCGCAATTTCGCGGTCATGGATGCCGGCTGGCGTCGCCTCGACACTGAGCCGGGGGCCAACCCGCAGCTTGGCCCGCTGCTGCGCGAAGTCCTGCGGGACTGGGGACTGCCGCCGGCGGCGCTGGCGGATGGCCTGATCGCGGAAGCGATGGACGCCTATGCGGGCGCGGTGCAGCGCATCGTAACCCCGCTCGAAGGCGCGGCGGAGACGCTGGTGGCCGTGCGGGCGCGCGGGTTGCGGGTGGGCCTGTTCAGCAACACCGTCTGGCCGGGTGAGTATCACCGGGCGGATTTGGCCCGCTGGGGGCTGGCGCCGTACCTGGAAGCAGATTTCTTCTCCGCGGATGTGGCCGCCTGGAAGCCCGATCCGGCCGTCTTCCGCATGGCGCTGGAGGCGCTGGGCCTGCGTCCGGAGGAAGCGATCTACGTTGGCGATCACCCGTACGCCGACGTCTGGGGCGCGCAGCAGGCCGGGTTGCGCGGGGTGTGGCTGCGCAGCCGGGAATGGGCCGGGCGGGATTTCGGCGGCCTGCAGATTACGCCGGACGCCACGCTGGAGCGCCTGCCCGATCTGCTGGCGATGCTGGATCGCTGGCTATAGAGATTATCGGGTAAATGTGGTAGGATTTTAGCATTGTGTTCTTCGTGGAAGGCGCGGCCGGGCGCGGTTATTGCCTGCGGCGGCCGCCGGGTTGGAGGACGACTTCATGACAACAGAAACCCGCGCGCGCAAACAGGCACGTGACCTGGAACGCAAGCGTAAGCAGCAGCTGTACATTCTGATCGGGATTGTGGTGGTGGCGATTGTGGGTGTGATTGCAATTATCGTCTCCACCCAGCGGCTCACCGAAACCACGCAGGCGATGATAAGCTCGGCTGAATCCGGGACCTACGCCGGAATCGAGCGCTCGGTGGATGCGAACGGCTCGTACGTGCTGGGCAGCGCGGATGCGCCGCTGACCATCGCCGACTACTCGTCGTTTAGCTGCGGCCATGGCCTGGGCTTCCACGACAGCCAGTTCAAGCAGTTGCTTGACTACATCCGGGATGGCACGGTGCGGTTTGTGTACGTGCCGGTGGCGTTTGACCAGTATGCGGCGACGGCTTCCGTGGCGGCTTACTGCGCGGGTGTGCAGGACAAGTTCTGGGAGATGCACGATATCATTTACTCGCTCTTCTCCCAGTACAGCATCAACGGCTATACCCGCGCGCGCTTTGACGATGCGGCCAGGGCCCTCGGCCTGGATACCGCGGCGTTCGGCACCTGCCTGACCTCTCCCGAAGCGTCGGATGCGGTCGCGGCCTCAACCGACCTGCTGCGCCAGCTTGCGGAGGAATATCCGAGCGTGACCGGCACGCCGACCATCGTCTTCAACGGCGTGGTGCCGGAGTGGGGCTCAGGCTCACCGCAGTGGGAGTACATCCTGGCCGAAATCAGCAAGGCAACCGGCTAAAGAAAGTGCTAAGTTTTGAATGCTAAGTGTTGAGTTAAGGAGGGATTGACAGGTGTCTCGCCCGTTCCGGCGTCACCCTGCAACTCAACACTCAAAATTCAAAACTCAACACTGTTGGAAGGGGCGTATCCGGCATTGCACCACGCAGCGGATGCGCCCCTCCTGTGTGCGACGGCAGTGACAGGGGGTGTTGTGTGATCGTTCTGGACGCTCATCAGGATATTGCTTACTGCGCTATGCAACTGGAGCGGGACTACACCCGCAGTGCCTGGGCCACCCGCCGGGATGAGATCGAGTCCGGGCGCGCCGCCGAGCACGGCCTGGTGGCCAACGGCCTGCCGGAGGCCCTGCTGGGGCGGGTAGGCGTGGTGTTCGCCACCATCTTTGTGGAACCGAACAAGCACGGCATGCTGTCCGGCCCGGTCACGGACAAAGTGTTCGGCTACGATACCCCCGAACAGGCCTATCGACATGCCCTGCGCCAGGTGGACTACTACCAGCGCCTGTTCGACACGCACCCGCAGGTGGACCCGATCCGGACGCAGGCTGAGCTGGACGCCGTGCTGGCGACCTGGGCGCCCGGCACCACGCTGGCCGATCATCATGTGGGGCTGGTCCTGCTGATGGAAGGTGCGGACCCGGTTGTGGAGCCGCCCCAGGTGGAAGAGTGGGCGGCGCGCGGCGTGCGGATCATCGGCCCGGCGTGGTCGGCGACGCGCTACGCGGGCGGAACCGGCAGCCCCGGCCCGCTGACCGACCTGGGACGCGCGTTGCTGGACGAGATGGCCCGCTACAACCTGATCCTGGACCTCAGCCACATGACGGAAGAGGGCTACTTCCAGGCGCTGGACCGCTACCCCGGCCCGGTGATCGCCAGCCACAGCAACCCCGCCCACTTCTGGGATCACCACCGCAACCTGACCGACCGCCAGATCGTGGCCCTGGCCGAGCATGGGGGCGTGATGGGCACGGTGCTCTACAACCGCTTCATGAACAGCGGCTGGACCAAGGGCGCGCCCAAATCCGATACGCCCCTCACGATGGTGATCGACATCATCGACCACGTGTGCCAGGTGACCGGCAGCGCCAACCACATCGGGATCGGCACCGACATTGATGGCGGCTTCGGGGCGGAAGACATCCCCGAGGGCATCGACACAGTGGCTGACCTGTTGCTGATCGGGGACGGGCTGCGAGAGCGCGGCTTCGGGGAGGCCGAAGTCGAGGCGGTGTTGAGCGGCAATTTCCTGCGCGTGCTGCGCAGCGGGCTGCCGGGGTAGGCCGGCGCGCGATGCGCTATAATCGGGCTGTTCCCCGGCTCCGCGCCGGGGACGCGCGGGCCGCCTACTTCGGAAAGTTGGACGCGGGTTTATGGCACAGTTTGGCATTGCGCTGGGCACGCTGGGGGCGGTGCTGAGCCTGATGGGGATGTTCCCGGGGGTGAGCGGCCTGGACGCCACACCGGGCATCGGCATCCTGCAGATCGTGATGATCCTCACCGGGTTCGTGTTCCTGATCAGCGGCGCGCTGCTCTACGTGCAGGGGGCCTTCTACCGCGGCGTCAAGCATAACCTGAGCCAGCAGATCGCGGTGCGCCTGAGCGCCTCCGGGCTGCTGTTCGCCGGGATTGCATGCATGGGCGACCTGCTCGGCTTTGGCTCGCATCCGCCGGTGATCACTGACGGCCCCTACCTAGATCGGAAGAGCACACGTCTGAACTCCAGTCACGAGATTCCATCT
>CAZGYW010000383.1:0-3685 GCA_964530495.1 uncultured Anaerolineae bacterium | reverse complement strand
ACGGTGCTGCCGGGGTACAACCCGGCCAGGCGCATCTCGCCCGTCAGCGGGTCAAAGTCCATGACGCAGCGGTCGGTGACGACGGTCTGCGGCCCCTGGCCGGGCAGGCCCAGCGCCGCGCGCTCAGCGCGGCCGCCCAGGAAGCCGGGGCTGGTCAGGAAGTCCACCTTTTCCACGAACGCGCGCTTGCTCAGGCGAATGATGTTAAGGATCGAACTGGCATTGGTGGCAATCTCGCACGCGCCCCCGCTGCCCGGCAGGCGGACTCTGGGATGGGCGTAGTCCGGCCCGACGACCGTGCTGTTCAGGTTGCCGAAGCGGTCGATCTGGGCCGCGCCGAGCATGGCCACATCCACCAGCCCGCCCTGCAGGTAGTACATAAACAGGTCAGCCATCGGCATCACGGAAGCGGCGCGGCTGACCAGCGTCGGATCGCCGATGGACAGCGGCAGGCGGGCGGGGTGCGCGCCATACACGCCCGATTCGTAGATCAGGGCCAGGCCGGGGTTACCGGTGCGGATGGCCAGATTGCAGGCGATGTTGGGGATGCCCACGCCCACAAAAGCGGTGCGCGCCCCGGCCAGGGCGCGGGCCGCGACGGCGATCATCATCTCAGAAGCGGTGTAGTCACTCATGCAGGACCTCATCCCACAGGCGCAATGTCATACACACTGGTTACGTGTAGCTGCCGTAGTTGATCGGCTCGGCCATGGCCTCGCCCGGCTTGAGGCGCTCCAGCGTCTCCGCGCCGAGCTTCGCCAGGTAGTCCGTCCGGTCTTTGACGCTGTAGACCCACTCCTCCAGCCAGCGGTTGGTCTCTTCCACCTCTTTGGAGCGCACGCCCCAGTCCAGGTAGAAGGCGTTGTCGCGATCGTAGTAGCCCTGCACGTACGAGGGATGCGCGCCGTACGGCTCCACGACCACGGCGTCCACGATCAGGCCGGGGATCAGGGTCCGGTTGGGATCGGCGCGGATCACGTCCGCGCTGACCACTTCCTCCACCACCACGATGACCCTGTCCGCGGCGAAGGCGACTTCCTTCTGCATGCCGAGCAGGCCCCAGAGCTGGGTGTTGCCGTCAGCGTCGCAGCGCGGCGCGTGCAGGATGGCCACGTCCGGGTTGAGCGGCGGCACGACCGAGATCACCTCGCCGTCGTCATACGGGCTGGTGACCGTCCGGATCAGGGGATTGTGGGCGGGCAGGTCGCTGCCGGCATTGCTGCGCAGCGGGAAGAATGGCAGCCTGGACGCCCCGGCGATGTAGCGCCCGATCATGCCGAAGTGCGTGTACTCCTCGATTTCCAGCGGGGCGGGGATGCCCTTCTCCACGGCGCGGCGGATGGCGTACAGCGAGCCAACGCCGGGGTTGCCCAGGTAGGAGAAGATGAGCTTGCGCGCCACGCCTGCCGCAATCATCTGGTCGTAGACCAGGTCGGGCGTCAGGCGGCAGAGGGTCAGGTCGCGCTTGCGCTGGCGGATGATTTCATGCGCGGCGGCAAAACAAATCAGGCCGGTGAAACCCTCGATGGCAACCGTCGCGCCATCCGGGACGTAGTGCTGAACGGCGGCCTGCATACTGATGATTTTGCTCATGGGCGACTATCCTTGAACAGGCGGATCACCACGATTGTAATGCGCTTTGCCCGGAACGGCATCCTGCAGGTGGCGCGTTAGGGCGCGGCCAGAACTCAACACGGATCGCACGGTTCCGCAGCGATCAAAGGCAAAAACAGCGGGCCGGGCGCGATACGCCCGACCCGTTGTGTGTGAGGGCTGCCCGAAGCTAGCCGATGATGCGCGTCCGGCTCTGCTCCCGGCCGTACTGCGGCACGGTGTAGAAGGAGCCGATTGCCTTGCCGGTGGAACCGCTGCTCTTCCAGCCGCCAAAAGCCTGGATGCCCGGCCACGCGCCGGTGGTGGCGCCTGCCGCGCGGTTCACATAGACGACACCCGCCTCGATCTTGTCGAAGAAGTACTGGATCTCGGCCTCATCCTTGCTGAAGAACCCGGCGGTCAGGCCGTACTCGGTGTCGTTGGCCCTGGCCAGCGCTTCCTCGATGGTCTTAAACGTGCCCACATACAGGATGGGCAGGAACAGCTCGTGCTTGACCAGCTCGTGATCCTCCGGCACGCCGGTGAAGATCGCCGGCTCCACGTAGTAGCCATTGGCGAATGCGCCCTCCGTGAGGACGTTGCCGCCGTAGAGGATGGTGCCGTCCTTGGCCTTCGCCACAAAGCGCTTGTAGTCCTCGAGAGCGTTCTTGTTCACCACCGGGCCCATGAAGGCCTTGCGGTCGCGCGGGTCGGCCACGACCACAACTTCCTTCGTCTTCGCGACGAGCTTCTGGATGAAGGCATCCTTGATCGATTCGTGGACGTACACACGCGAGCAGGCCGAGCACTTCTGACCGTTGAGGCCGAACGCGGCCCGGATCGTGCCCATCACGGCCTGATCGAGGTCGGCACTGGGCATCACAATGGCCGGGTTCTTGCCGCCCATCTCCACAATGACCGGCTTGGGGTAGGCTTTGGCGAACTGCTTGTAGACCATGTTGTAGCCAACGTCATAGCTGCCGGTGAAGGTGATACCATCCACGCCGGGGTTGTCGATCAGTTCCGCGCCAACCGAGCTACCGCCGCCGGTGACGTAGTTGAGCACGCCCGCCGGCACGCCCGCCGCCATGAATACCTCATGAACCTTGACGCCGGTCAGCGGCGTATCGGAGGAGTACTTCCACACCACGGTGTTGCCCATCAGCAGGGCTGCCGCGGCGGGATTGACGGCCAGCGCCATCGGGAAGTTGAAGGGGCTGATCACGGCCCACACACCGTACGGGCGCAGCACGCTGACGTTCTCGTCTTTGGCGGGGTCGTAGGAGCCGAGCGGCCTGACGTAGCCGTTGTTCTCCCGCATCTGTTTGACGTTCCAGCGGATGAGGTCGGCGGATTCTTCCACCTCGCCCAGCGCCTCCATGCGGCTCTTGCCCATCTCCAGCACCATCGCCGCGGCCAGATCGTAAATCCGCTCGCTGATCAGGTCGGCGACGGCGGACAGGATGTCGCAGCGCTCCTGCCAGGGGCGGCCGCTCCAGGCCGGGAAGGCGGCGCGGGCAGCGGCGATGGCGTCCTGCGCATCCTCGCGGGTGCCGCGTTGGAAGTGGCCCACCACCAGGTTGGTGTCGATGGGGCTGCGCGACTCAAAGGTGGGGCGGCCGGTGCGCTGCTCCGCGCCGATGAACTGCGGGTAGGTCTGGCCGAAGGACGCCGTCAGGCGCTCGACAGCCTTTTCGAATTCGATGTGCAGTTCTTCGTTGTCCGCGGAAAGGGTCGTGTAGGTGATTTTCTGTTTCGCCATGAAGCGTCTCCTCTTGAAGTGGGGGGCACGGGGCCGCACGCCGGTTGGGGTGGGGCGCCGGGCATCCCGCACAGAAATCTGATGGGTTTGCCCGGCGCCGATTATGCACTATATACAGCTAATCTGCAATCTCGCGGCTGGCTGCGGGTCCGGCGCGGTGGCGTGGGGAACCAGAAAGAATGGTTGACTTGCTCTTGCGGTTTCCTTCGCCATGCAGCGGTACGGTCGGAGCATTTGTACGCGCGGTTCGCGAACTGCCCGTACAGGCCGGGTGCACACCCACCGTCGTGCAATGAACAATGCTCATGACCGGCAGAGCGTTCTGTTTTT
>CAZGYW010000382.1:0-3688 GCA_964530495.1 uncultured Anaerolineae bacterium | reverse complement strand
CGCGAAACGGGACGCGGGGCAGGCAATCCTCCGGACCCGGCACGCGGCCAGGCGCCTGCCCGGAGGATTGGTGCGTCAGCAGCGCGCAGTCATGCCCGGGCAGGTCGCGCCAGCCCGGGCGACCGGCTGTGGCTAACGAGCGCTGCTGAACGCCTGCTTCCACAGCCCGCTATACAGCGCGGCAACAAACAACAGGAAGGTCAGGACAATCCAGGCCACCAGCACCCCCACTGCCAGCGTGAGCATGGTCATATAGGAGGCAATCGCGGTTGTCGTTGTGGTGACCACGCTGTTCACCTGGGTCGTGATGGCGGTGATATTGGTGGAGATGTCACTGACAAACGAAAGATCAACGATCGCCGGCAGCGTGAGGTTGATGGACTTGGGGATACAGGCCGTTCCTCCAATGCTGCAGGCGACATTAAGCCCGTTCACCACATCAATCAGCGTGTAGACCGTCCCCTGGATGAAGTTGAGCACCCGTTGCAGCGCGGTCCGGGCGGCATTCACCGACGTTACCAGCGGCTCAACTTCCTCATCCAGATCGCGCACAATGTCATCCAGGGTGTTCGTTGCATTCGTGATTGTCGCCCTGGCCGTTTCATAGGCTGGCGTCACATCACTGCGCACCTGCGCGAACGTCTGAATGATGAGCACCCCTGCCACGATTGGCATTACGAAATAGACCAGCAAGAACAGTCGAAAAATAAGACGAAACATCAGTGTTCCCCGATCAGTTGAGTGACTACCCGGACACAGGAAATTTAGTAGGCTGGCGAATGGTCCGCTCCCACCCCGGACCAACTTCTGCCGCACCGCGCTGGCCGCCTGGCGCGCTGGCATCATCCTGCGCATTATACTGGCAATTGTTGACAAGGAACATCAAATTACGCCCGGCGAACCGTTGGAACGAACCTGCCGCCGCCGGGCGAAGCCCCCACGCCCTGGCGCTCACCCCAAAATACCCGATTCCAGACCGTTTTCTTCGGGTAATGTAGCCGATGCGGGCCGCGATCGCGCGCGGGAGAATGCTGCATGCTGCCAGCAGGCCCGGCATCATCCACCATCATCAGCCGATCATCATTATCACAATGGGGGACTTTCCTGTGGGAAACCAGCAGCCATCGGCTACATCGACTTCGACAGACGCCCAGTTCAACCCGTTCGCCATGGCGCAGGCCCAGCTTGACGCCGCCGCCGCGCTGCTCCAGCTTGACCCGCAGATTCACGCCCTGCTGCGCGAGCCGCTGCGCGAGTTGCAGGTCAGCCTGCCGGTGCGAATGGACGACGGCACCGTCCGGGTCTTCAAGGGCTTCCGCGTCCAGTATAACGACGCCTGCGGCCCGACCAAAGGCGGGCTGCGCTTCCACCCCAACGAGACGATCGACCTCGTGCGGGCGCTGGCCGCCTGGATGACGTGGAAGTGCGCCGTGGTCGGCATTCCCCTGGGCGGCGGCAAGGGCGGCATCGTCTGCGACACGCGCCAGCTTTCCGCCGGGGAGCTGGAACGGCTCAGCCGCGCCTACATCCGCCAGGTGGGGCGCATCATCGGCCCGGAGATGGACGTCCCCGCCCCGGACATGTACACCAACCCGCAGATCATGGCCTGGATGGCGGACGAGTACTCCGTTCTGCAGGGCCATAACGCCTTCGGCGTGATCACGGGCAAGCCGCTGCTGCTGGGCGGCTCCAGAGTGCGCGAGGACGCCACCGCGCGCGGCGGCATGACCTGCATCCGGGAAGCCGCCCGCCTGCTGGGCTTTGACACGGTGGGCACGACGCTGGCGATCCAGGGCTTCGGCAACGCCGGGCAATACGCCGCGCTGCTGGGGGAGGAACTGCTGGGCGCCAAAGTGGTGGCGGTCTCGGATTCGCGGGGCGGCGTGTACGCACCCGGTGGCCTGGTCCCGGCGGAGATCGTGGCCTACAAGCGCGCCACGGGATCGGTGGTGGGCTTCCCCGGGGCGGAGCCGATCACCAACATGGACCTGCTGGAGCTGGAAGTGGACATCCTGGCCCCTGCCGCGCTGGAGAACCAGATCAACGCCCACAACGCGCCGCGCATCCGCGCCCGCATCAGCGCGGAGCTGGCCAATGGGCCAACAACCCCCGAGGCTGACGAAATCCTGTACCGGAACGGGGTGTACGTGATCCCGGACTTCCTGTGCAACGCGGGCGGCGTGACCGTCTCCTACTTCGAGATGGTGCAGAACGCCTACAACTACTACTGGGACGCGGAAACCGTCAAGGCGCGCCTGGACGGGCGCATGACGGAAGCCTTCCACGCCGTGCACGACACCGCGCAGAAGCTGCAGGTCAACAACCGCAAGGCGGCGTACTGCGTGGCGGTCCAGCGGGTGGCGGACGCGGTCCGGCTGCGCGGCTGGGCATAATCCAGATCGGCCCCGGTCCGCAGCCGGCAGGCGCCTAGTCCGGCTGCCAGAAGGCAGGATGCGCCGGATCGGTGAAGCGCGCCAGTTGGCCGGGGCCTTCCTCCGGGTCGTAATGCGTGCCGTCCGGCAGCACGGTCTCATCCACGAAGTTCGCCCGGTGCAGGTCGGCCCCAACCAGGCGCACCCCGCGCAGATCGCTGCCCTGCAGGTCCGCCCCGCGCAGGTTGGCCCGCTGCAGGTCGGCCCCGGTCAGGCGCGCCCCGCGCAGATCGGCCGAACGCAGCTCCGCCCCCTGGAGGTTCGCGCCGCGCAGGTTGGCGCCCTGCAAATCCGCCCCGCTCAGGTGCGTCCCGATCAGCTCGGCCCCGTGCAGGTCTGCCCCGCGCAGATCGGCTTTGCTCAGGTACGCCCCGTTCAGATGCGCGTCATCCAGATCAGCCCTGCGCAGATCGGCCCCCTGCAGATCCGCGCCGGTCAGATCCGCGGCGCACAGGTCAGCCTCGCTCATGTGCGCCCCCTGCAAATCCATCCCCTGCAGGTCGGCCCCGCTCAGGTCGGCCCGGTAGAGATTCGCATTGTGCAGGTCTGCGCCCAGATGGTGCAGATAGCAGTATTCGTCGCCCTCCAGCGCTTCCCTGGGGCAGCGTTCGCCATGCGGTGTTTTCGCCTTACATTGTTGTGGTGCCATCATTCACCCCCTGCCCCCGTAGTCTCCCTGTTTACACAATAGGGCAGGTAGCGGCAGAGATCAAGCAGGTCGTCCGCGCCGCCCCATTCGCCTGCAGAGCAGCGCCAGGAACCACCCCGCCGCGGGCGCCAGTCCGTGTTATGATCGAGTCATATCGCAGCCTCGTCCGGAGAGCGCTCGCCATGACCACCCCTGCCCCCCAGTCCGCCGTCCCGCTGCCGCGCCGCCTGTGGCGCAACGCCAGCCGTATCGTCCGCGCCGCCAGCGTCGCTTACAGCATCCTTTTCCTGCTGTACCTCACCGCGCGCGTGACGGTTGGCGAGCGCTGGAGCGTGGTGGCCTTCGCCAACAATCTGCTACCCTGGCTGTGCTGGACCGGCATGGCCCTGGCCGCCGTTGGCCTGCTGTTCCGCGAACGCCGCCTGCTCGTGGCGCTGCACATCCCGGCCATCCTCGTCTTCGGGCTGACTTACGGCGACCGCTACCTGCCGAAAGCGCCCCCGCCGCGCACGGACGGCCCGGTGCTGACCGCGGTCATGTACAACGTCTGCGGCTGACTGGCGGACATGCTCCGCGTGGCGGAGGTGACCGCAAATTTTGAGGCCGA
>CAZGYW010000381.1:0-3696 GCA_964530495.1 uncultured Anaerolineae bacterium | reverse complement strand
GACCCGACCACTCCGGGTCTGATGGATGATGCCGCGCGCACGATCGCGCAATTCGGGGCCGAATACTTCATCACGCCCAATCTTGGGTTTGCCCTGTTTGAACGAGCCTGGTCGCTGTGTAGCTTCAGTGCGTTCTTCATGGATATGGCGATGGACCCGGCGTGGGCTGGAGAATTATTCGACCGCATCACGGAAATCCAGCTGGGGCTGATCGAGCGTTATCTCGCCCTGGGCGTTGATGGCGGCTACTTTGGTGACGACTACGGCTCGCAGGGTAGCATGCTGTTCTCGCCTGGTATGTTCCGCGAGCTGATCAAACCCCGGTTGGCGCGGCTGTTTGCCCCGTTCAAGGAACGCGGCCTGCCCGTGCTGATGCATTCGGATGGGCATATCAACGAGATCATCCCCGATCTGGTGGAGATCGGCCTGACCGCGCTTAACCCCGTCCAGCCCGAAGTGCTCGATCATGGGTGGCTGCAGCAGAAGTTTGGCGGCAGGCTGGCCTTTTACGGCGGCATATCCACCCAGACCGTGCTACCCCAGGGTACACCTGACGAGGTGCGGGCGGCCACGCGAGCGGCCGCGGCCCGGCTGGCCCCGGATGGTACCGGGCTGGTGCTGGCTCCTTCCCACCGCATGATGCAGGACATCCCGCCGGCAAATATCGACGCGATGCTGGAGACTTTTGCCGCGCTGCGGGAGATGGCCTGATGGAAATCGAACGCCGGGGAATGATCGCAGCCGCTTTTGAGGCGCAGTTTGGTGTGCCGCCGGTGCTGTGGGCGCAGGCGCCGGGGCGGGTGGATCTGATGGGCAGCCATACCGACTATAACCTGGGCCATGTGCTTACCATGGCGATTGATCGCAATACGGTGATTGCCGCCGCACCGCGTTCGGATGGGCATGTGCGGGTGGCCTCTTTGAACCTGCCTGGTGTCTCGGTGTTCAGTCTCAAAGACATCAGCCACGATACCGAAGTGAAGTGGGCCGATTACGTGCGTGGGGTGGCTGATGTGTTGCAGAAAGCTGGTTATCCCCTGCAGGGCTTTGACGGCCTGATCCACAGCACAGTCCCATTTGGCAGTGGCCTGAGTTCATCGGCGGCAATCGAAGTGGCGACCGGAGTCGTGTTCCGCGCGCTGGGCGGGTGGGAGATGGATGGGCTGACCCTGGCCAGGCTGACCCAGCGGGCGGAAAATGAGTTTGTTGGCCTGGCCTGCGGCATCCTGGATCAGTACACATCGGTCCAGGGCCGTGAGGATCATGTGCTACTGCTGGACTGCCGCACGATCACCAGCACGACTTCCGCAGTGGAACCGAGCATCAGGGTGATGATCTGCAATACCTGCGCCCCGCGTGAGCTGACCGGGTCGGAGTACGCCGAACGCCGCGAGCAGTGCGAGCAGGGTGTGCAGGCACTCCAGCCCGTCTATCCAGGGATTGAGGCCCTGCGGGATGTATCCCTGGAGATGCTCGAAGCACACAGGGATCGGCTTTCGGATGTGGTGGAGCGCCGCTGCCGGTTCATTATCGAGGAAGATGCCCGGGTGCCTGCACTGGCCGCGGCGCTGAGCATCAATGATCGAGAGGCTATCCAGACGATCACCGCAGCTTCTTTTGCTGGCGCACGCGATCTGTATGAGATCAGCATCCCCGCGATGGAGGTAATGTACGACGCTATGATAGCCGCTCCGGGAGCGATTGGCGCGCGCCAGGCGGGGGCGGGCTTTGGCGGGTGCATGGTGGCCTTCGTTGAAGCGGGTATGGAGGCTGCCTTTGCCGCCCGTGTGGCGACTGACTATCAGGCACGCACCGTCAACGCGCCGGATGTCTATCCGGTAAGGCCTTCAGCGGGGGCGATGCAGGTGATCCAGGAGAAGCAGCTCTGAGTCTGTATGCAGGGGCGTTCCTCGTTATTCTTGATGCCATATTGGCCGGCGATTAAGGCAAAGGGCTGCCCCGGTACACCAGCCGGATGCCGTACTCCACCGCTTCAGCGATGCGTGCTTCGCCAAACTGCGAAGCGCGGAATCCCCGGCCGGGCAGGCCCCTATGGGGCATTGAGTACATTTTGTACTCAATCAGCAGAATGCAGCACGATAGAGCGGACTTTTCAGGTCCGCTGTGCTGCTTCTGGATTTTGGGTCTGTCCTGCGGCCAGGGTGGAACCCTGTTCCGGTACTCAGGTTGCTCTCATACGATGGTCATTCACGATGAGCATGTGCTCAAGAGGCAGCGGAACGCGTTCTCAGCAATGAGTTCGGATTTGCCACGGTTCTGGCAGGCCAACGCGCCAGCGCTTTAACCTCGGCGGGCTGGTTCAACCAACTTCCTACAGCAAGGCTCCGGCCTATGACCGGGCTGTTGTATGAAGCATTCTTCTGACAGTCGACAGCGCAGCGGCTTTCAGCCAATGCAGCGTCCGTACTTCGGTTCGCCCGCACAGCCTGATTACGCAGTCGCACTTCGATTCAGACTACTGCGCCAAGCTCACCCTCTGGTTTCCCACCGGTGCGCGAGAAGTCCTCTCTGGATCGGAGTCAGTTTGCGGCCGACCGTCACCAGAGAGGACTTCTGCTGGCGGGCTTCAGAGCCTGGCGCCTCGGTTACCCGCGTATAGCACGGTATCCCGTTGGCACAGCGCCCTGAAGCCCCGACACGATGGGCGGGTGAATATTAGCTAGGCATTCACCACAGCCACGGGCAAGAAACTGTGGCGCCAGATGAGCGAGGCGGCATCGAAATACCAGTCAGCCGCCAGGGGATCGGCCGCATCGCCACCGTCGGGATTGAAGGCGCGGCTGTAAGTCGAGAGATTGAAGCCGTAAGCGCCTTCCGGCCGCGCGCCGGGCAAGGAGAAGATCGCCGAACGGATTATCGTATTGTCACCGGCGTCGATGTGCCAGTGGTCGTACGGATTCTGCGACAGCCCGCTGCCGTCAACTGCAGCGGTTGGCGGATCCGACCAGTTGGGCGCGGCCAGGCGATCCGGCAGCCCGCCGCCGCAGCCACTGCCGGACAGGATGGTCTTAAGCAGGTGGGTCGCTGACGCGATGTAGCTCACGCGGAACTCGATCCCCTGCGGCACGCCGCCGATCACCGGCCGGCTGACCACCGGGCAGACCAGGCTGGGGAAGTAGGTCCAGGTGGTGCTGCCCTGGACGCGCCAGGCCAGGCTGGTGAACTGCCCGTTAGGCGTGGAGTTGTCCACGCGGAAGGGGACGGAAGCGCTGGTCTGCACCACTGTTTTGGCCGCGTTGCCCAGCTGCATCGACACGCTGTACAACCCATTCGGATACTGGCCGGTTGGCCAGTCGAGGAGCAAGTTAGCCGGGTGCCAGTCGCCTGGACTGGTGAGAATCGGGTACCAGCCCTGGGCATCCGGTACGACATGGTGCGCGGGTCCGCCACCCCAGGGGTAGATATACCAGGTCCGGTTGGTGAACGGCACGGACGCCGACCCGTTGTATGAATACAGCATGCGGTAGAACTGCGCGCCCTCGTGACGATTGCAGCCGTAAAGCTGCACGGTCGCGCGGAAGGGCGCGGTCGCCGAATTGCCGGGTGTGGGCGCTTCGGCCAGTAACCCGTGCGGATGGGGCCGGTTGGGTCGCACGCCGTATCCGGTGGCCGGGTTGATGTAGTTGGCATCAACAGGCATGAGGCCCGCGAACTGGATGGACGGCAGGCCATTGC
>CAZGYW010000380.1:0-3696 GCA_964530495.1 uncultured Anaerolineae bacterium | reverse complement strand
TACACCCTATCCTACACTCTTTCCCTACACGACGCTCTTCCGATCTGACGACCCGCGAATTCCTGGCAGCACTGCTCGATCGCGGCACAATTGAAGACAGGCATCAGCGTATTGGCTTTGCGCCGGCATCTGGTGTCTCTCCCTCCGCCGCCGTTCGCTCAGCACACACACTCCCCTCGCTCGTGATAGACGCCGATGGCCTCAATCTGTTGAGCAGTATCAGCCAGTGGTGGGATCTGGTGCCACCCCAGACTATCCTGACCCCGCACCCCGGGGAGATGGCGCGCCTGACCGGCCTGACCCGCGAGCAGGTGAACGCGCAGCGCCTGATCTTGCCCGCTGAAAAGGCCGCGGAGTGGAACTGCATTGTGGTGTTGAAAGGGGCGTATACAGTGATTGCCGCGCCTGATGGGCGGGTTGCGGTCCTCCCCTTTGCTGAACCGGCGCTGGCCACTGCGGGCACCGGTGACGTCCTGGCCGGCGCGATTGTTGGCTTGCTGGGTCAGGGCAGCCCGCCATTCGAAGCTGCGGTGACGGCCGGATTCCTGCATGGGTTGGCCGGACGGTTAGCTGCACAGCACGCCGGGAACCGGCGCAGCGTCACCGCACGTGATGTTCTGGCAACGTTGGGTGAAGCGCTGAGTCACATCGAGCGCGCATGATCTGGGGAACAAAAAAAGCCGCGTCACGGTGTGTGGCGCGGCCCTGGATTATTCGTCATGCCTGAGTCATTCATCAAGCGATAGCTCAATCTGGCGTTGCTGAGCCAGTGCTTTCCCCTCTGCCAGAGCGTCCTCTGAACGCTCACCAACAACCATCTTCTCCAACCGGGTCACTGCCGCATTGCCCTGTTGAAAGACCAGGTGACGCGTATCCTCGCCACTGCGCGGAGCGTACCACATCGCCAGCGCCGCTCCAATCAGCCCCCCCAGTACCGCGCCGAGAGCAAACGCCCCATCATCGCATCGTGCCTGTGTTGACCCCATCTCGGATCCCCCTCTCATGCAGCGAAGACGCTTCTACTTGAGGCTGCGGATCGTGCTCACTACCTGGTGCAAGAACGCCCCCGCACCTGCGACAAAGCCACTGGCCTTAATTACAGGCTCGGCTACATTGCGCGTCACAAAGTGAGCGGTGCCCTTAACGGTCCGCACCGTGTCATTAGTCTGTTCCAGAATCGGCTTAATCTCGTTCTGTAGCAGGTTCGTCAGGCGCGCAATCTGCACGACCAGGACGATCAGCGCCGCCCCCATCAACATCCCTTCCAGGGCCAAAGCGATGATAAAGAAGTCGCGCACGACCTGAACGCCAGCCGCTGCCCCTGGATTGGTAAAGGCCAGGATGAGAGCCACCAGAAAACCCACAACCAGCACAACAATTAACCCGACCAGGGCTCCAATAATAAGCCGGACCGGGCGGCCATCACCTTCCGATGCTTCCTGCTCCAGAGCAGGTTGAATTGCTGTGTCGCCGGGCTTTTGCGGGTTCTCGACCATAAGCACCTCACTTCGCGGACGACTTCAGTATAGCGTAAGCACCCCGGAATACAAGCTGTCAGGCCGGGCGAGGATGCCTTCCACACCAGCGCATACTGCTTGCCCGGATGGCTGGGATTTGAAGCGCCAGCCTCATCAGCCTGCAGGCCAGACTTCGGCGTGAGAGCAGTATGTCAGACGAGCACTACGCAGGATGCGCGTCAGCCCACATGCGTACCGGTCTACCGCCGGATTGAGATCGGACGCCCAATCAGAAAATGGGCCGCCAGCATGAGGATCGCCGCACCGCTCACCGCCGGTAGCAGGCGTAACACCCCCACTTTCAACAGCGTGATTTCCAGCAATACACCCGCCAGCTGCCCGAGCGAGAATCCCAGCCATGCCGCCAGCAGGTAGAGCGCCAGGCGGCGCAGATCACCGCCGACAATCAGGTGAAACGCCGCCCCGAGCAGCGTTGCCAGCATGAACGCAAATGTGACCGCAGGCGTTGGCATGAGTGGAGGATGTCCTTCTGCAAAGAGATTGTCCAGGTCAATTCGGGCAGAATGGCATGATCCTAACAGAGAAACCGCCTTACGACAAAACACTGGCTCGGGCATCTCCCCCGGATGCCACGCTTGCCGGACAGTGCATTTTCGGCAATACTCTGGATTGCAGCATGAAGTATGGTTCCACTGGCGTTACAATAGCGGCTGGAAAGTATCCGTTCCAGAGGTCTTAATTCGATGACAGTTGTCAATTACCGCATCCTGATCAATGCTCCCCCGGAGCTTGTCTGGGAACTGCTGGGAGACCTGACGGCCACCCCCAAATGGCACGTCAACTGCACGCAGGCCAGGATTGTCACCACCCAGCAGGAGGGCGCAGGCGTTCGCTACCGGTTAAGCATGAAGAATGGGCCGGATATCGTGCAGGAGATCCTGTCCTGGTACAGAAATCTCGGTTACGAATACACCGTTGTGGACGGTCCGTTCAAGACCAGCCGCGGGCACATCCGCCTCCAGCCGATCTACGAAGGCACGATTGTGCAGTGGACACTCGAGTATGAACTGGGCGGATTTGCCGCTGGCCTGCGGGATGCCGGCGTCCGGCGCAAACTGGAAGGCGAATTCGAAGACAGCCTCAAGCGCCTCAAGAAGCTCATTGAAGCCACCGGCATCCGCATGGATGACGAGACCCGCGCCCGGGTGACGATGCGCCCCGCGCCAACGGCCAAAGAACGCGCCGAGCTGGCGGAGAACTTCGCGCGCACGCACCCGGCGATGCGCCCTGTGGAAGGCGACGCCAGGCCGGAAACGCGCCCACCCGAGCCAACGTTGCCGCATGTTACGCCTATCATTGACGAAGGGGACTTGCCGCCTGCGCCTCAGCCTGTGGTGATTGGCGATGATGATCTGCCCCCCACCCCGATCGATGACCTGCTGTTAACGGAGCCACCGATCTCGGACGAAGACACCCGTCCCCGCCCCGCAGCACCCCAGGAATCAGCAACTGCTGCCCCCGAGCCTGACCCTGATCTGACCGAAAGCGTGGCGCCAGTTGCCCCCCCTGTGGGGACGGACGCCGGTCTTACGGAACCGGCCACGCCGGTTGTAGCCGAGCTGGAAACCACCCCGGATGACAGCATTCCAGTTGTCGAGATAACTTCCGAAGTGGGCACACCAGTCGAGACCCTCGCGGAAACCGTGCCGGAGGCACCGGAGCCTGTTGAGACCGCAGTGATCGAGCCAGTGGCTGTGGCAAGCAGTGACGCGCCCGAACCGGAGGCTTCTGCTGCAGAAGCAGCGGTTTCAGGCGATAATGCTGCCGGCGATCAGCCTGCTGAATCTCAGCCACCTGCACAACCGGAGGTTGAGCAAGCAGCGTACACGATACGGCAGAAATCGCTGTTTGAGGAAGATTTGAAGCCGATGGGGCCAAGCATCTGGGATGTCTTTGGCATGCCCGCACCGGATGCAGAATCCGCGCCGGCTGCGCCGCAAGCCACACCCGCACCGCCTGAGACTCCCGCAGCTCAGGCGCCGCCTGCCCACACAACCACACCCGAGACGTTAGAAGAGCGCCTGGCGGGGCATCTCCTGCGCATCAGCCGTATCAAGCGCAAACATCCCGGCTTGCGCCGCCTGCTCGGGCGCAGCGTCATGATTCACCGCCGGCCTGATGCATGATCAACAAAAAACGACCGGTTCAGCCGGTCGTT
>CAZGYW010000379.1:0-3704 GCA_964530495.1 uncultured Anaerolineae bacterium | reverse complement strand
ACACCCTATCCTACACTCTTTCCCTACACGACGCTCTTCCGATCTACCGCTCTCGGTAGCGGAGGCAACGAGCTTGGGTGTCTGGATCTCGACAAAATCACGGCTGTCCAGGGTGGCACGGAAGCCCTGCATCACGCCGCTGCTCAGGCGAAGGATGGCCCGGTTGTGCAGGTGCCGATGGCCGATGACTGCATGATCAAGAAAGGCGGGCTGGTTGGCGCGAATCCGATTCTTGTTGAGGGAAAATGGTGGAGGGTCGACCACCGCGGAAATGACTGTGATCTGGTTATGATATAGCTCGTGTCCGCCCGGAGCTCTGGGCGAGGCGACTACTTCACCTTCCACCCGGATGACGCTTTCATTCTGCAACCCTTCCAACGGGGTCAAATCCTCAGCTGCAGTGACTGCCTGGATGATGCCGGTCCGATCGCGGATGATCAGGAAGTTGACCTCCCCCATCCTGCGCAAGGCGTGGATCCAGCCCTCAACCCGAATGCGTGTGCCCAGATGCTGACCTGCGTTTGCTGCCAAAGTGCGTTCCACTGGACCCTCCTGTTTGAGTCCTGCCGTTCGGGTGGCAGCACACCGAACGCTGCCCGGCCCCTCCGGCACGAAATGAAGCGCCCTCCCCGCCAAGGACGAGGAGGGCGCTCGCGGTGCCACCTTGGATCGCCGGTGTTTTCGCAAACACCGACCTCAGCAAGTCTCTGACAGGATACAGAGACTCCGCGCGGTAACGGGCGCTTCCGTCCCCTGCTACTGCACCGGGCCGACCGCACAGCAGTCATGCGTTCTCCGGGGTTGGCGGGGGCGCTCCGGCGGGTTTTTCCGAGACGCCTGCAGGTGGCTTTCGCAGCGGCAGCCACTCTCTGGACTGTGGTGTGTCTCGTACTCTGCGCCATCAACGCTGTGTGAGTATGCGGCTGTTGGCCTTAACAAAACACCAGTCCAGGCCCTGGACCGGCGTTCTTAAGGAGGCGACGGTCGGGATCGAACCGACGATGAGGGTTTTGCAGACCCTTGCCTTACCACTTGGCGACGTCGCCTGATGCGCGATAGTATAGCGGAACGCACAGGGGTTCGCAAGCCTTTGTTGGGGCAGGCAGCCCGGCCAGGGAGGTCGCAATGCAGCCACAGTATCGCGCATCACGCAGCAGGATTTCCTGGGTTGTCTGGTTGGTGCCAGCCGTGTTAGCCTGCTGTCTGGGCGTGTTCTTGCTCGCACCGGCTTTGCCCGGCGTGGTGCTGCGGATCGCTGGATTCACGCCCAGAGGATCAGTGGATACATTCTGGGAAAGCGTAGCGATACAGGTCACGCCGTTCGATGTTGTGTCCTTCCCGCCTGCGCCCCCGGTTGTCGGGCAGAATAGTGGTGGACAGGGTGCGACGCCGACGCCGGTTGTTGCGGCAGGCCAGCAGACGGCCCAGGTTGGCGGCAGTAGCGGCGCGGACAGCGCGGGCGTGGATACCGCCGGCTACGCGGGTTGGTTCCAGAACTCGAGCGTGCCGCCGGTGCTCAGCGTAAGCAGCACGGCCGGAAGCTTTTCCGTAAACACGGCGGAGGCCTATGTCACCCAGGCCTGGTTTGGTGTGGCGGTGGATGGTTACCCGCTGGGCGTGATTGAGTACGGTGAAAGCGCTCTGGCAGGCATCTGCAGCACCTGGCTGCGCGGCTGTACCACCGATCAGTTCACAGTCTCCGCTGTGGACTTCCGCCCCAACGGACTGCTTGTGAACGGACTGCTGACGGCAGGCGGACTGACTCAGCCAGTGGGGTTGGCGCTCACGCTCGGTGTTGATGCCAAAACGCTCGTGGCGCAGGGGGTGGTGCTGGGTGGGCAGATGTATGCCGTCCCGACCTCCGGGGATATCGCCAATTATGTCGCCCAGGCAGTGGCCCAGAGTAACCAGGCGCTGAGCCAGTTGCGCGTAGAAGCGAGTGGCTTTGCCCTGGGGCTGGTTCAAATCCGGATCGATGACGATTCCCTGGCGCTGATATTCCGTTGAGCTTCAGGCCAGAAAGAGATCTCCGAAGGTGCCACGCACGGTAATTTCGAGCGGTTCATTGGCTGACGTGTAGCCGGCGGTGACCAGGCGGTTGCCGTCGCGTACGAGGCGGTCTGACTGCAGGTGCACATTGAACAGCGGGCTGCCCTGGACCGTCACGCAGGCTTCAATGCCGTCCGGCAGGGTGACGTGGATATCACCCAGGGTGGAGTGCAGACTGAGCGACCCTCCAGGGTAGTCGGAGGCAACAACGTGGATATCGGATAGGCCCGTTGCAATGTGAGCGCGCTCGATGATCAGGCCGCGCAAATCGGCCCTGATCTCACCGAGGAAGCTGCTGAGAAGCAGGTGCCACGGCAGGTCGTGGGCCAGGTCAAGCTCCCAGTCCGCCAGTGAGAGCAGCCAGGTCTGGCCGCGCTGCATGTTCAGAATGGCGCGATCGTTTTCAGTGGTCAGGCGGGGACGCGACCGGGCTGTGTACTGACCAGCGATCAGACGGCCTGGCTGACTCAATGCCCGGACAGACATGTCCAATTCACCGGATGCCGCATGCAGAGTGCCGGCCTGAACACTCCCGCGCGTGATCCCAAACGTCTGACCAGCCCAACTGATACCCAGATCATTCCGGACCAGCACCTGAAGGCCGAACGCGATGAGGACAACCGGCCACAATTGGGCCACATCGAAATCCAGCAACAGGTAGTTGTGCAACAAAAGAGCGACGCCAAAAGCCACGAGCGCCAATGGCCATAGCCAGATGAACAGCCCTTGCCGGGAAGATGCCTGCTTGTTCACAGTGCCCTTCCTTAGTCCTCAGTGAGGTAATCACGGAGCATGAGCGCTGAGGAGTGGCGCAAGCGGTTGAGCGCCTGCGCCTCCAACTGGCGGACTCGCTCACGCGTGACACCGATCTCCTGGCCGACTTCTTCCAGGGTATGGATCCGGCCATCCTGCAGGCCATAGCGCAACTTGAGGATGTACGCCTCTCGTTCCGGGAGCCGGCCCAGCAATTCCGTCACCTGTTCGCGTAAAAGCTGCTCAGCGACAATCTGCGGGGGCGACGGTGAATTCTCGTCCTCGATGAAATCCCCGATTTCCGCATCCTGCTCATCGTTGGTCGGTTCTTCGAGGCTGACCGGCCGGCGAGAGATCTCCATGAGTTCGGAGATTTTCTCAGGCTCGGTTTCCATGTGATGGGCCAACTCGTCAATCGTCGGATCGCGGCCCAGCTGCTGGGCCAGGACCGACGAAACGCGCAGCAATTTGTTGATCTGATCGCCCATGTGGACAGGTACACGAATGGTGCGACCCTGATCGGCGACGGCTCGGCTGACGGCCTGCCGGATCCACCATGTGGCGTACGTGCTGAACTTGTGCCCGCGCTGGTATTCGAATTTACGGACGGCACGGATCAGCCCGATATTGCCTTCCTGGATCAGGTCCAGAAAGGGCACGCCACGGCCGACGTACTTCTTGGCAATGCTCACGACCAGGCGAGCATTGGCGCGAATCAGATGCTCCTGGGCGTCTTCGCCGTCGAGGATGATCTGGCGCAGATCATACTGGCTATCCGGGTCAAGGGCATCGCCCAGATCATTGATCTGTTCGGTAGCGATGGCGGCCGCCTCGATCCGCTTGGCCAGGGACACTTCCTGCTCGGCGGTCAGAAGCGGCACGCGGCCCGCTTCTTTCAGATA
>CAZGYW010000378.1:0-3705 GCA_964530495.1 uncultured Anaerolineae bacterium | reverse complement strand
CAGGGAGCAGATTCAGCGCCGTGAGCAGCACCCCGAACCAGGCTGCCAGCGCCACCGGATGGACCAGAATGGCGCGGCTGATACTGCCCTCCACCAGCGGATCGCCGAGGAACTGCAGCAGGGGCGGTACGCCGACACTCCGAAAGGCCAGGTTGATCGGCGCGCCAAATGCCACCGGGGGCAGGAGCAGCCCGATCACGAACAGCGGCAGGGCGACGACCATCCCGGCCAGTGGTCCACTCACACCCACGTCAAAGAGGGCACGGCGCGTCTTCAGCGAGCTGCGAATCATGATCACCGCGCCCAGCGTCCCCAGGCTACCGGGCACCGGCAGCGGGATGAAGTACGGCAGCGTCACCTTGACACGATGGTGCCGCGCCGCGAAGTAGTGCCCCATCTCATGCACGCCCAGGATGAAGAGCAGCGTCAGCGCGAACGGCCCGCCCGCGCGCAGGGCGCTGGCCACCGACAACTCACCGCTCTGCAGCAGGAACGCCGCCGCGTATACAGTCGAGGCCAGCGTGATCACCAGCAGCACGCCGTGCAGCCAGGCCGGTGATCGCCCGGAGGAGCGCATCAGCCGGCGCAGCGGCCCGCCCCCGGCAGGCAGCCTGTCGGCATCTGCCAGCCCCTTGATGGCCAGGACCGTATCGACCTGACCGGAGCGCTGCAGGTAGGGCGTGTAACCCAGCGGAGTGAGCTCCGCGTCCAGTTGCTCAAATGCCTGGTCGGACGGGAGCAGCAGTTCACCCCTGAACACCGCGCCGTGATTCAGGCCGTCATCGATCACGTCTTCTTCGGCGATGGCCAGCACGCCCTGGACAACCGCCCGGACTCCGGCATAGGAGGCGGATTCCTCCGGTGGTGGAGGCAGCGGCACATCCGGCGCGGTGGATTCGTGAAGTGTCATCAGACCTTGGGCAGCACGATATGCTGCTGGCTCTGGTACTTGCCCTTCTTGTCGGCGTAGGAGGTTTCACACAGCTCATCCGCCTCAAAGAACAACACCTGGGCAATCCCCTCGTTCGGGTAGATGCGGGCCGGCAGAGGCGTAGTATTGCTGATCTCCAGCGTCACATACCCTTCCCATTCCGGCTCGAACGGCGTCACATTGACCACGATCCCGCAGCGCGCGTAGGTTGATTTGCCCAGGCAGATCGTGAGCACGCTGCGCGGGATGCGGAAGTACTCGATCGTGCGGGCCAGCGCGAACGAATTCGGCGGGATCAGGATCGGGTCGTCCGACACAATATCGACCATGGAGCGTGGATCGAAGTCCTTGGGATCGACAATCGATGAATGGACATTCGTGAACACCTTGAACTCGTTGGAGACGCGGATGTCGTACCCATACGACGACACGCCATAGCTGATCACGCCGTTGCGTACCTGCTTATCCGCAAACGGCTCGATCATGCCATGTTCGAGGGCCATCCTGCGAATCCAGTGATCGGGTTTCAGTCCCACGGAGCATCCTCTCTTCTCTGCCAGTCACCGCGCATCATCCCGGCCGCCAATCGGGCAGCCGCTACATCACCTCCGGCGCCGTCATGCCCAGCATGATCAGCAGCCGTTTGAACACCACCTGCGCCGCCCGGTAAAAGCGCAGCCGGGCCCGCGCCAGGTCCTCCGGCACGTCGCTGTGAAAAACGCGAACCGTATCGTACATCGGGTGGAAAGCCCGTGCCGTCTCCAGCGCGAAGAACGCCAGCTGGTGGGGAGCCATCTCCGCCAGGGCGTAACCGAGCGTCTCTCCCAGGCGCAGCGCCTGGCGCAGGAAAGCCAGCTCCGGCCCGGTCAGCAGGCTCAGATCCGCACCTTCGTCGCTGAAGCCGCGCTGCTCCGCCATGCGGAAAATCCCGGCACAGCGCACGTGGGCGTTCTGAATGTAGTAGACGGGATTCTCGTTATTCTGGGCCACCGCCAGGTCAAGGTCAAAGTCCACGTCGCTATTGGCGCTGCGGGCCAGCAAGAAGTAACGCACCGAATCGGAGCCAACCTCGTCCAGCACGTCATCGATCGGGATGATGTCTCCCGCGCGAGTGCTGCCCTTGATCAGCTCCCCACCCCGGTAAATGCTCACCATCTGGTGGATGATGACGTGCAGCCGGGCGGTATCGTAGCCCAGCGCCTGCAGGCCGTACTGCACCACCTTGTACTGCGTGCCGTGGTCAGCCCCCAGGATGTTGACCAGCACATCAAAACCGCGATCCATCTTGTTCACGTGGTAAGCGATGTCCGGCAGGGTATAGGTCGGCTCGCCGCTGGCCTTGACCAGCACCCGATCCTTCTCGTCGCCAAAGCGCGTGCTGCGGAACCAGGTCGCCGCAGGCTTGTCCGCCGCCGCGGCACGCTCGGCCTCGTCCGCCCCTTCCCAGGCTGCCGCCTCGTAGACGCACTCGCGCTCGCGCAGCGCGGCCAGAGTATTCCACACCGCACCGGAGTCGTACAGGCTATTCTCGTTGACAAACCAGTCATGCTTGACGCCCAGGCGCAACAGCGAGTTGCGAATCCAGCCGAAAATCACCTGTTCTGCCCGCTCTTTGAAGGCCGGCCAGTCCTGCCCGACCCAGGCGTCACCCACTTCTGCAACCAGCGCCTCTGCGATCTCGCGCAGGTAGTCGCCCGCGTAGCCCTCCGGCGGCAGCGGCACAGCCTGCCCCAGGGCCTGCAGATAGCGCGCCTGCAGCGTGCGGCCGAGCATCTCCATCTGCCGCCCGGCATTGTTGAAGTAGTATTCGCGCTCAACCGTGTAGCCCACCGCTTCCAGCATACGGGCGACCGAATCGCCCAGCACCGCGCCGCGCGTCCGACCGATGTGCAGCGGGCCGGTCGGGTTGGCGCTGACGAACTCAACCTGGGCACGCTTGCCGGTTCCGATGTCCAGCGTGCCGAAGCGCTCGCCTTCAGCGATGATCGTCTCCACCTGCTGGCGCAGCCACGCCTCGCTAACGCGCAGGTTAATGAAGCCCGGCGCGGCCGCCCCGGCGCTCTCGATCAGATCGGCTGCCGGCAAATGATCGACAATGATCTGCGCGATTTGCAGCGGTGCTTTGCGCGCCGCTTTCGCCAGTTGCAGCGCCACGGGCGAAGCATAATCGGCCAGCGCCGGGTTGTTCGGCGGCTGCACCTTGACCTCCGGGAGGTCGAAAGGCGGCAAATCCCCTGCCTGCTGGGCCTGTTCAATCGCCTGCCGGATGAGAGTCGCGAATGCCTGGGTGAGGTCCTTCAACGTATGGCGCTCCTTGAAGCTGCACAACGGCTGCTCGCATAATCCGGGCCATTCTAGCATGGCGGCGGGTGTGTTTCAATGACTCCGACCACAGGTGGCGCAGACCCCACCCCAGGAACAGGCCGGTTACAGATCAGGTTGGCGGTTACTCAGGCTGGTCAAGAGCTCGTCCGGGCATCCTCGGTGTCATGGCGGTAAACGATGTCTCTCGCCACTCACCCGCCCGGCGCGCCTTCGCGCTGGGCTGCCTCCCACAGCGGCAGCAACTCGATCACGTTGTCCTCGCCGACCTTCGCCCGCGCCTCGCAGGCCATACAAACCCACGCGCGGCCATCCGTCTCCACCAGCTCGACCGCGCCGCAGGCCGGGCAGCGCAGGATCTCCGCCAGCAGGCGCGGCCCGGCCGGGATGAGCACGCCGGGCTTGCGCGCCCAGAACAACTCGTAGTCAACCTGCCAGCGCTCGTCCTCCAC
>CAZGYW010000377.1:0-3713 GCA_964530495.1 uncultured Anaerolineae bacterium | reverse complement strand
CCTGCACTTCCTGGCGATCTGCGCCCCGGCCTGGACGCCATCCAACAGCGTCTACCTGGACGCGTAAACACAAACGGCGGGGCCGGCTGCACCCCGCCGCCAATGGCACACTATCAGCCTACTCAGCCGAAGGTGACGATTCCCCTTCCCGCGTGCTACCGGGCTGCACCGCGTCCGCGTCCGCGCCACGCAGCATGTTGAAGGTGCGAGCCATCAATTGCAGCACGACGGCCTGGTTGTAGCCGGCCAGGAAGCACATCACCCACAGCAGGAACGGGTACTGGCCGACAATCGGCGAGCCGGTCTGCTCGAACACGCCGATGCCAATCGTGGACACGATCCCCGTCCCGAAGACCAGGGTCATCAGCAGCCCCATGACCGCGCCAATCAGGGGGTTCATCAGGTACCACGAGATGTGTTCCGGATCGAAATCACGTTCCTGGACGGTATGCTTGTTGAGTGTGAAATAGCCGCTGATGATCCCGCCCAGGAGGCCGAACAGCGTCGGATGGTACACCAGCCCGATCGCCTGCAACCCGGCACCATTCACCAGCCGCGCAAACGCCGGTTCCAGCAGCATCAGGATCACCCATGCGACCAGTGCCGCCGCGAAATACGCCAGCAGACGCGGCTTATAGCGGTGAATTGCTTCGGCGGTCTGCTCGTCCCGGGCAAGGTCGGCCTTGAGGCGGTAGACCATCGCCCGCACGTCATCGTAGTTCGCCCGGTTCTGCAGCAGGAGCGTGCTGGCCTGCAGCAGTTCCTTCTGGTACGTATCCAGCCGGATCCGGCTGGCCGGCGGCGCGCTGGCCAGGCTGGTCTGAACGTCTTCAACCTCGCCCCACAGCCTGTCCAGCCGTTCGTCGGTCACGTAGCGGGTCAGGAGATCGTCATCCGCCGCAGTGCCTTTCTCCCCGCCAAACAGATCGCTGGCATCCGGCCGTGGCGCGCTCGGGGCGGGACGTGGAACCTCCGTGTCAATCGCGATCGCGGCGGCACGCGCTTCCTCCATGCCAGCGTCTTCCCACACTTCCTGGGCCATCGCTTCGGGTGGGTAGATGCGCGCCTCAGTGGCGGAAAGCGTCTCCGGCGCCTGCGGGATCAGCGCCTCGACTGCCGCAGCGACGACGTACTCAGCCTCGCCGGGCTGCGCGGCCCGCTGCGCCGCATCGCTGAGGGGCAGCGACTCGGTCTCGGCGCCTTCCGTCTCAGGCAGCGCCATCGCCGCCGGTCCGTCAGCCGGTGCGGATACATCGGGCCGCGCAGCCGGGTAGAGCTTGCTATACTCCGGCGCCGCCAACCGATCCAGGCCGGGCGCTTCAGCGGCCGCAGGTTCCACAGCAGGCGGGTAATCCTCAGGCGCGGTTCCACCACGCATAATGGCCCAGCCTTTGCCCCACAGGGACACCCGGGAGCGCTTCTCGGATTGGCTATCAGAGGCCTGGCTCATAGGTGATGATCTCCTCCGCTAAAGCGCGATAGGCGGCAGCGGCTGCATCCTGTGGCGCGCTGGAAAGCACAGATTTGCCAACGACCGGCGCATCCTGCACCGCCGCACTGTAGGGAATAACGGTCCTGAACGTTTCGTCCGGGAACACGGCCCGCAGCTCCGCCACCACTTCCTGCGCGTGAATGGACTCCGGCGCCACCATTGTCGTCAGGATCCCCGCCAGCCGCAGGGCGGGATTCAACTCCGCCTGGATGTTATCCAGCGTGTCCAGCACCGTCCGTACCCCGAACATCGCCAGGTACTGGGCCTGCACCGGGATGACCAGCGCATCGGCGGCCACCAGCCCGTTGACCGTGAGCACATTCAGGCCGGGCGGCGTGTCGATGAGGACAAAGTCAAACGCTGCACCGTCCTTTGCCAGCGCCCGGCGCAGCCGCAGGGCGGCGCTGCCCTTCGTTCCCAGCCTGGCTTCCAGCGCCGCCAGATCAAGCCCCGCCGGCAGCAGCGCCAGGCGCTCGCCAACCGCCACGCTGACCGAGGCCAGCGCCACAGAGGTACGGCCGAGCAGCGCCCCCACGCCCGCCCGTGGCTGGCGCGGATCCAGGCCCAGGGCAGTCGTCAGCCCGGCCTGCGGATCGAGGTCAACCAGCAGGGTGCGGTGACCGGCCTCGGCCAGCGCCGCGCCAAGGTTGACGGTCGTGGTGGTCTTTCCCACGCCACCCTTGAAATTGGCGATCACGAGTGTGCGGCTCATGGCGTTGTTCCTGACCTGGACACGCAGCCCATTATAGTGCAGGAGGCGGCAGGCCAACAATCAGCCCGCGCCATCCTCCGCCTCCAGCGCCGCGACAGCGAGCCGCCCTTCGAACTCCGCCAGGTGAACGCTCCCCGGCGTCAGGTTGAACACCAGGTAGGCGTCGGACGGGACAGTCACGGTCACCACGGCGGCAGCCAGCGCCCCCACAACCGGGCGGCGCTTGAGCACGACGTAAATTCCGGCCGCGTCACGCTCGGTTACCCACTCCCAGGCGAACGCCTGCGGCAGATCGCACTCCACCTGAACGCGGCGTTCGGCCGTGCGGCGCACGTTCACCCGGCAGTGGCTGGCACGGACGTAAACCGTGGTTGGGCCGCTGACCTCGTATCCCACCGCCCGGCGCTCGCGGGCAACCTCCGGCAGCCCGCGCAGGGCCGTCACCAGCTTCAACACCGTATCAAGGTGGTTCATGCGCGCCTTCGGCCCCCTGTCCCCCTCACCTGCCTGCCGCAACCTGACGTTCCAGCCAACCAACCAGCGCGCCGGCCACCGCGTCCGGCCGCTCCAGGGCCAGCATGTGCCCCGCTCCCGCAATCAGCACCAGCTCCGCCCCGGGAATCCCCTCCGCCAGCGTCCGGCTGAACCTCGCCGGCACGATACGATCCTCCTCACCGGTAATGACCAGCGCCCGCACCCGGATCGCGGGCAACGCCGCCCGGACGTCAAAGCGATCGCAGGCCAGGTAGTCGCCATAAACCACCCGGGGATCCTGGCAGCGCATACGCTCCCGGGTCAGCGCGCGGATTTCTTCCGGCACGCCGGCGCCCCACAACTGCCCGCTGAGACGCTGGTACACCTGATCCGGGTCGCTCAGAACGGTCTCCAGGACTTCGGCGGGAATCGGCAGCCGGGCGCCGCCACCCAGGGTGACCAGTCCTGCCACGCGTTGTGGATGGTGCAACGCGAGCATCAGGCCAATCGCGGCACCCATCGAATGCCCGATCACTACGGCGCTATCCAGCCCCAGCCCATCCAGCAGGGCTAGCATATCGGCGGCGTAGTCCTCGACCGTCTGCCGCCCCGGTCCGTCGCTGCGACCATGCCCCGGCAGATCCGGCACGATCGCCCGCCACCCGGCCAGCCGGCGCAAATCCCCCGGCCAGTCCAGGTGCGTGCCCCCCGCCCCGTGGAGCAGGAACAGCGGCGGACGTGCCTTCCGATCCACGTCCTGGCCTGCAGCGTTCCGGTGGTCGGCATACCAGATCGTGGCGCGCGGCAGCGCAATCTCCGGCATCGTAGTCCTCACGCCCCCCGCGGCGCGATCAACCCCGCATAGGCGGCAACCATCCTGTCCGCCACAGCTTCCCACGTGAAGCGTTCCGCCACCAGTGCGCGCGCCCGCTGCCCCATCGCCGCCCGCCGCCCCGGATCGCCAGGCAACGCCGCCAGCGCCAGCCCCAAGATCGGAAGAGCGTCGTGTAGGGAAAGAGTGTAGGATAGGGTGTA
>CAZGYW010000376.1:0-3744 GCA_964530495.1 uncultured Anaerolineae bacterium | reverse complement strand
TACTGCCCGCGTGGCCGCCGAAACGCTTCAGGAAGTGCTCTCCAAGATGGGCATCGCCGCGCAGGTTGAGGCGTCGTATGCCTCCCCCGCGGACGAAAACGAAACCGGCCCGCTGGTGCTGCAGGTGACCGGCAAGGACCTGGGCATGCTGATCGGCCGCCGCGGCGAGACGCTGGCCGCCCTCCAGTACATCACCCGCTTGATCGTCAGCCGCGAGCTGCAGACCCGCGTCGACCTGGTGGTTGACGTGGAGCACTACAAGGCCCGCCGCGAGCAGCGGCTGCACAGCCTGGCCCTGCGTATGGCCAAGCAGGCCGCCCAGCGCGGCCGGACGGTCAAGCTGGAGCCGATGCCCGCCTACGAACGGCGCATCATCCACCTCTCGCTGCGGGACCGCACCGACGTCTACACCCAGAGCGTGGGCGAAGGCGAAAACCGCATGGTCACCATCATCCCGGTTAAGGATCGCTGACGCGAGTCGCGCCACCGGCAGAATAGTATGCTGCAACACCGCGCCGCGGCCACCCCGCCCGGCGCGGTGTTGCGTTCAGGGCTAGCGGATCAAGCGCGGCTGAAATTCGAGCTGGCTGCCCGCAGTGGGGGTGAGGGTTGGGCTGGCATGGTGAATTGCGACTATAATGGGTGTGTACTGCTCGGGTTTACTGAGGATGGCGACGATGCGCGTACGAGGATGGCTCCCCGCCGTGGTGCTGGTGTTGGCTCTGCTGCCCCTGACCCCGGCGCTGGCCCAGGGATCGCCGCGCATCCAGGAGTTCAGCGGCCGGGTTAACGACAACGCGGAGGTCGCGCTCTTTGACGCGCGCGGTTTACAGACCGGGCAGACGCTCTACGTTTACGTGGAGGCCACATCCGGCAGCCTGGATACATACCTTGGGCTGGGGACGGCCGGGTTCGCGCAGGCCCTGCGCGAAGACGACGACAGCGGCGGCGATTACAACTCGGCGCTCCAGTACGCGATCCGCACCCCCGGCGACTACCGGATTGCCGTCACCCGCTACGATGACACGACTGCCGGGGAGTTCCGGCTGCTCGTCGGGCTGGACGCGCCCGAAGTCCTGGAGGGGCGCGGCCGCTCCACCGGCCAGCCGTTCACGGTGCCGGCCGGTACTGCCCCGCGCGAGTCGATCCCCCTCAACGGGATGGGCATCAATTTCACGGACTGCAGCGTGCTCGAGACGCGCCCATCCCTGAGCGGCCCGGAGCAGACGCTGGAAACGCGCTTCTTTGTGCTGCACTACACGCTCTCCGGCGGGGATGCCGTCACCCCGGCCTATGCCAGCAGCGTCGCCGGCATTCTGGACTCGATCTGGAAGCGCGAAGTCAACGAGTTCGGCTGGCCCGCGCCCCCGCAGGACTGCGGCGAGGGCGGCGACAACCGCTATGACGTGTACCTGATGGACACGCTGGCGGAAGGCAACATGCTCGGCTATTCCGACCCGCAGGCCGTCCTGGGGGATAACCCGGCTTCCACCCAGCGCGAAGGCTGGGCCGCCTACAGCTACCTCGTGATCGAGAACGATTTTGATGGCGACCCGCTGGCCGAAAGCCTGATGAAAGCCACCGCCGCCCACGAATTTCACCACGCCATCCAGTTCGGCTACGACCTGAACGACGTGGGCGGGGACTGGTACTACGAAGCCAGCGCGACCTGGATGGAAACCCAGGTCTTCCCGGAGGAGGAAGACGCCTCCCCCTACGTGGGCGACCTGTTCGCCACGACCGACCTGTGCGTCGGCGCGATGCCGGAGAGCGAGCAGTACAGCATGCGCATCTACGCCGAGTGGCTGCTGATGGACTCGCTGGCCCAGGATTTCGGCCGGAAGACGATCCAGCGCCTGTGGGAGCTGATCGTCGATTACGAGGGGATGGAGAGCTTCTACCATCTGGCCGCGGAGCTGAACACCACGCCGCAGCGCATCATGCAGCGTTTCGCCATCCGCAACCTGCTGCGGGATTACGCCGTGGCGGGCAACTTCACCACGCGGGTGCGGGTGGAAGCGCTGGTCGGCGGCCCGGCGGAAGTAACCCCGCGCGAATCAGGCGTGCAGGAGCTGGGCGTGGACTACGTGCTGGTAACCCAGCCGGGCGTGTACACGTTCCAACTGGCGGAACCTAACCTGACGATGACCGCGGTGGGCATCCACCCCAAGATCAGCGAGGCGCACATCTACGACCTGGGCAAGCGCGGCACGCTGGATACCACGCCCTACGAATACATGTACATCCTGATCCAGAACGTGGATACGCATGCCGATAATGGGGCCTGCACGCTGACCGACTGGGTGCTGACGGTCAGCGACGGGCGGGATGCGCTGCCCTCCGTGGGGGAGCCAAAGCGCTGGCCGGCCATCTACTTCACCCCGGCGCGCTAGGTACCCATCCCGGCGGCTGCCGCTATTCCAGGCTGCTCTGCAGCACGCCGTATTTGCCATTCCAGCGCCAGTCCGGGTCGCGCGCGTCGAGCGCCGCCGCCAGTCCTTCCGGCAGACCGACCAGCGGGTCGCTCTTCATGGTGCGCAGCGCGGCCAGCGGCGCGGGGAAGCCGTCCACCGCCTGCGCGAAGCACGGCCCCTCCGGCCAGATCGCATCCCCAACCAGCCGCCGGTAGTTCAGGTCGCCCTTGGCGATCACCAGCCGCGCCCCGCTGAACAACGCCTGCAGGCGCGGCGGCAGGTCCGCCAGGAAGCGGGCGCTGTTCCAGTACGGCTCCGGGATGACGCGCAGCCGCCCGGCGTTGAGCGCCTCGGCCAGCCGGTCAGCCAGGCTGCCGATCGCCGGACCCCGGTCGGCGGCCAGCCACAGCAGGCGCTGCACATCCTGGACGGTGGCGTCACTCACAAACGTGGGGTGGAATTTGGCGTGCAGGAAGACCGGCGCGTCGATCGCCGCCAGCAGCGCGTCAACCAGTACCAGGTCCATCGCCAGCTCACGCCCGTAGTTATCCGCGATAATGTGCACCGGCCCGCGCCCGTCCAGCAGCCGGCGGACCACCGCCGGGCCGTGGTCAAGGAGCAGATCATCGTCTGCAATCGTCGTGCCGCGCTCCAGCGACCACCTGAAGCTGAGGTCGATCCGGTTACCCCACAGCGCGCGGTGCAGCAGCCGCAGCAGGCGCTCGTCATGCGGCAGGTCGGGGCCGTCCGTCTCCAGTGCCTCAGCGATCAGCGTCCACAGGTCGGGGCTGGCTTCTTCCTCGCGCTTGATCGGCAGGAAGGGATCGCGGCCGGTTTCCCACCAGCGCACGGCCTCGATGATGCGCCGGTACGTGAACACCTCCGCGAAGAACCAGGTCGTGTTGTGCCAGGTTTCGCCGGCGTGCGGGGCGTGCATGGCGGCCCACTCGTCATGATCCGGCGCGGGCAGCGCCAGCGGGCGCATGACGCCGTTCCCCGCGATCTCGTCGCGCAGGGCGGCCAGCGCCGCCTTGATCGAGTCCGGATAGTCGGGGTTAGTCTCCAGCGTGGTCTGGAGCGTCGCCGGCACGCGGACGCGCATGGTGTTGTTGGCGAAAGCGTTGGACGGGTCGGTACGAACGGGGGCTGGCTGGTGGTGCGGCATGGCGGCTCCAGGAGAAGTGCTGAGTGATGGATGCTGAGTTTTGAAGTAGCGGGGGTGATGATACCGCGCCGGGCGGGCGGAACGCGAACGGTTATCCCGCCGGTTGCCCTCCACCCGGCCGGCACGGTAGTATGGAGCCGCCCGCGCCGCCATGAACGGGAGGCT
>CAZGYW010000375.1:0-3746 GCA_964530495.1 uncultured Anaerolineae bacterium | reverse complement strand
CACCCTATCCTACACTCTTTCCCTACACGACGCTCTTCCGATCTCCTTCGCCCAGCTGGCCGTGGCCGACCCCGTCAAGCTGGAGGAGGACCTGCGCGCCGCGAAGGTGCGCATCCTGCCCGGCGCGCCGCAGACCTGGCCGGCGCAGGCCGAACTGGCTGCTAAGGGCGACTGGGAAGGCTTTGAGAAGTTAACGTCTAGCCTGAAGGGCGGCCGCCGCGCCTGACGGGTGGGGTAAGCGATCACTTGAGCCGGGGGCGCATCCCCCGGCTTTTTTGTTGGGCGGGCAGCGGGAATCAGGCGCTCAGGGCCGCGACCAGGGTGTGCAGCGCCAGGTCCGGCTCGATCTTGCCGGTCTTGATGCGCCGGTCAATCTCCAGCAACTGGCGGTAGATCGCTTCCAGATCCGCCAGGGAGAAGTTGCGGCTCTGGGCCTCCAGCTTGGTTGCCACGAAGCCCTGCACATGCAGGGCCGCGGCCAGCGCCGTCCCGCGCCCCCCGCCCGACTCCAGGTGCTCGCGGGCCTGGAGCAGCAGCCGGAACTGGCGGATGATCATGCCCATCAGGTTGAGCGGATCGGTATCTTCCAGCAGGCGCTGCATCAGCCGGACGACGGTCCTGCCGTCACGGCGGCCCAGCGCGTCCACCATCTCGAACACGCTCTGCTCCGGCACGTAGGTCGTCAGCGCGGCCACATGCGCCTCGGTGATGGTCTCCCCCGGCCCCACGTATGCCGCCAGCTTGAACAGCTCGTTATCCGCCCGGATCAGGTCCGCGCTGAACAGTCCGCCCAGCGCCTGGACGGCCCGGTTCTCGATCGTGGCGCCATAGTGCGCGGCGCGCTGCTGCGCCCAGGTCGAAAAGTCCCTGGGGCGGAAGGCCTTGACAAAGCCGCGCGGGTCGTTGCGCGCTAACTGCAGGACGGGGTGGGTTTCCTTGAGCGTTTCGCGCTCCACGAAGACCAGCCGCGCCCAGTCCGGCAGGGCGGGCAACCCGGCCGTGATCTGGTCGAGCGTCTCTTTGCCGGCTTTGCCCGCGCCGGGGCGGCCCAGCCAGGCCAGCCAGCCATCCACGATCACCAGCCGCCGGTCGCTCAGGAACGGCAGGGCCGAGACGGCGTTGAACACCTCCGCGACGCTGGCCGTCTTGCCATCAAACGCCATGGTGTTCAGGTCAGCGGTGGCGGGGTCGTCGCCCATGCGGGCACGCATCGCGGCGACCTCTTCTTCCAGCGAGAAAAGGTCATCCCCGTGAAGGAGGTAAAACGTGGGGGCAGGCTTGCCGGCCATCGCAGTTTTCCATCCGGTGGTAGGTGGTCACAGGCGGATTATGCCCGGTTCGGGGCGCAGCGGCAAACGGCCGCATTCTCTCAGAGCCAATTCAACACGGATCAAGATCAATGGTGGAGAGTCGTGTTTCGCTTCGGCTGGCGTATTCCCGCTTTCGGCGGATAATCGGGGCGTGCGCTCCAAACCAGAGAGGGGGTGGCTCATGCAGGCATTCGTCTCGCTCATGGAACAACTGGCCGCGCTCAGCGGCGGGATTATCCTGCCTTACTTCCGGGCCGGGGTGGAGGTGATCGGCAAGGCGGACGGCTCCCCGGTCACCGCCGCCGACCGCGAGGCCGAGGCCGCCATGCGGGCTGCGATTCACGCCGCCTTCCCCGATCACGGCATCATCGGCGAGGAATACGGCAATGAACGCCTGGACGCCGAATACGTGTGGACGCTCGACCCGATCGACGGCACCAAGAGCTTCGTGACCGGCAGCTTCCTGTTCGCCACCCTGATCGGCCTGCTGCGGAACGGTAAGCCGGTGCTGGGCGCGCTCCACCACCCGCTGACCGGCCACCTGCTGATCGGCGACGGGATACAGGCCCGCCTCAACGGGGCGCCGGTGCGCGTCCGGCCGTGCGCCCGGATCGAGGATGCAACGGTGCTCGGCTCCACCTTCACCAGCGTATCCCGCTACCGCAACGGCGCGGCCTACGAGGCCCTGATCCGGCGCGCGAAGCTGTACCGCACCTGGGGGGACGCCCACGGCTACTTCCTGCTGGCGAGCGGCTATGCCGACGTGATGGCCGACCCGGTGATGATGCTGTGGGACGTGGCTCCCCTGATCCCGATTGTGGAAGGCGCGGGCGGGCGGATTACCGCCTGGGATGGCAGCCCGGTGCTGCCCTCCGTGGAAACCGTGTTGCGGGATGGTACGAGTGCCGTCGCTACGGCAGGCGACCTGCACACCGCGGTCATCACCGCGCTGACGTAACGCACCAGGAAGGAACACACACGATGCCCGAACGAGATAGTGACGCCATTTATGCCGCCTGCACCCGCTTCGCCACCGGGCACTACCCGCGCTCCCCGCGGGCGGAGCTGGCCGCACTGGCGGAGGCCACGCCGGAAGACGCCCGGCCGGACACCTACGGCGGCGGCGTGGTGGCAGAGGTGGAGGCGGAGGTCGCGGCCCTGCTGGGCAAACCGGCTGCCGTCCTGATGCCCTCCGGGACGATGGCCCAGCAGATCGCGCTGCGCATCTGGGCGGATCGCAGCGGCAACCCGACCTTCGCCTGCCATCCCACCTGCCACCTGGAAGCCCACGAGGACTGGGCTTACCGCACCCTGCACGGTCTGCACGCCGAGCTGGTCGGCAACCGCTACACGCTCCTGACGCTGGACGACCTCAAGCGGGTGCAGGTCCCGATCGGTACGCTGCTGCTGGAGCTGCCGCAGCGCCCGATCGGCGGCGCGCTGCCCGCCTGGGAAGACCTGGTGGCCATGACCGCCTGGGCGCGCGAGGGAGGCATCGCCCTGCACATGGACGGGGCGCGGCTGTGGGAGTGCCGCCCGTTCTACGGGCGCGACTACGCCGCCATCGCCGGGTTGTTTGACACGGTGTACGTGTCCTTTTACAAGATTCTGGGCGGGCTGACCGGGGCGGCACTGGCCGGGCCGGAGGACGTGATCGGCGAGGCGCGGGTGTGGATGCACCGCCACGGCGGGCGGCTGTATCACCTGTATCCCTACGCGCTTTCCGCCCGGCAGGGCATGGCCGCGCACCTGCCGAAGATCGCGACGTACCACGCCAAAGCGGTCGAGGTCGCGGCTGCCTTGAAGCCAATCGACGGCATCGAATTCACCCCGGACCCGCCGCAGACCAACATGTTCCACCTGTTCCTGCGCGGGGAGGCGGAGCGGCTGCGGGCGGCGGCGCTGGACATTGCCCAGGAGACGGGCACCTGGCTGCTGCGCGGCGTGGGCCTGGCCCCGACGCAGATTCCCGCCTACCGGATGATGGAATTCGTGGTGGGCGACGCGACGCTGGACATCCCGACCGACGAGCTGGCCGGGCTGTACGCCGACCTGCTGCGCCGGGCCGGGCAGCGCGCCTGAGCGACTAAAAGCATTTGGGCACGGATTCGCACGGAGCGAACACAGATTCTCACGGATAGGGCATAACACTCTATCGACGAAAATCCGTGTTCAATCCGCGAAAATCCGTGCCCTGTTATTTGCCGGGCAGTGCAGCCTGCGGCTCACTCCGCCGGCACGTAGGCAGTCAGCAGGGCGCGCAGGGACGCCGCGCGCGCGTTGAGGGTGGGCGCGTCCAGGCGTTCCAGGGCCAGTACGTCCAGCAGGGCTGCGTACAACTCCGGCAGGCCGAGGATGTCCACCACCTGCTCGTGGATCCACTTGTTGTAGAGATCGGAAGAGCACACGTCTGAACTCCAGTCACGAGATTCCATC
>CAZGYW010000374.1:0-3762 GCA_964530495.1 uncultured Anaerolineae bacterium | reverse complement strand
TCTGCGTGGCCAGCGCATTCATCAGGTGCCCCAGCCGGTAGGTGGCGAAATCAAACCGCCAGAAAACCACACGCCCCAGCTCGGCGCGATCCACGCCGAAGAAGGTGCCGCGGATCTTGCGGTCACCAACCTGCGCCTCCGCCGTATATTCGCCCAGGCGCGTCGCGTTTTCGATGTTGTCCAGCGCGTTGAAGTCGGAGATATCCATGAACGCCACGGCTTCGTCGGGCGATCCCGAAAAGGAAGAGTCCAGGCGCCGGTAGGCCCGGATTTCAATGTCTGCCCCGTAGCGGTAGAACTGCTGCTCGTAAAGATAGCGGTCGACGGTGCGCGCGAACGACGCCATGAAGATGCCCAGCCCGATCGTGTATACCAGCAGCAGCAGCGGCAGGTAGTAGGACTGGGGATTGCGCTCCAGCCGCCGGGTGACAATCAGCAGCCCCACATTATCGGTTAGCTGCAAAATCCCGCTGATGAGCCGCATCAACAATGGCAGAATGCGCAGGACCACCAGCGACAGCGCGAAGATCGTGGCCGGGGGCAGTAGATACAGCAACGGGTCGGCCAGCGCATCGTCCAGCACGGCACTGCCGCCTTCATGATTGATGAACAGTCCACCCTGTTGCACCAGGCGATAGTAGAAGTACGCAACCAGCGCCAGCAGAAGGATATCCAGGCCCATGCGCTGCCAGAGTGGGCGCCTGCCAAGGCGCGCCCGCGCCAGCTCGAACGAGATGATCGTGTGGCGGGTTGCAGACAGGGTGGGAATCAGGTAGATCACCACTGCGAGCAGCAAGGCGATGCCGGCCGCAATCGCGAGCCTCGGCGGAAACGACACGCGCACATCGGACGTCCCCGCAAAGACCATGAAGCTCTGAACCGACCCCAGCAGCCGGGCGGTCAGCGGCGCAAGCACGGCGCCAATCAGTAAGGCTACGCTGCCCAGCACCAACCCCTCCACTACGGCCAGGCCCAGCACCTGGAAGGGTGACGTTCCCCGGCTGCGATGGACCGCCGTCTCCAGGCCGCGCTTCTCCACCGCGAGGTTGATGACCAGGATGATAAAGGCGAGCAGCAGCAGGAACAGCGGGATGCTGAACGCCGTCAGCAGCAGAGTCAGCGTGTCCATGCTGCGCTGGTATGCCCTCAGCTCCCCAACCGGCGATGTCGCGAATCGCGTATTGGGCAATAGCTGGTTGATCTGGGTGCTGACGGTCTCATAGCCTCCGAGCAGTTCGGCGACGCGCGATGTGGTGATGCCGCTGCCGGAGCTGACCAGGTACCACAGCGCCACCGTGACCTCGGTTTCCCGGTACGGCGCAATCCGATTCACGAAGGTCTCCGGCGGAACGAGCAGCGTGTCGTTGAATTGCCGGGGCTGGGAAAACCAGAACGGATCCATTGCATCCTGCGCCCGCCATACCCCGGCGACACGCACAGTGATGATCTGCTGGCTGTGGTTCTGGTCAAACCGCCAGTCGTAAGCCTGGTAAAGTTCGCCAGCCTGCATTCCCACTCTTGAGGCGAAATCTTCCGTGATCATGACTTCGATGATGCTGTCCGGGGCCGGATCCGCCGGGGCAGGCAGCGTTCCTTCGACGATCTCGATATGCTGTGCGATTTCGTCGGTTGCTGCGAAGGCCAGAAACGCGATCTCCTGGTCCGTATCGTAGCTGGCTTCATCGGCAGGATACAGCCGGAAGTTCTCCGTTTCAACGTGCTGGATCACGCGCAGCACTTCCAGGCCGAGGTCATCGGCGGCCTGGGAGCGCAGATAGGCATCCACGGGCAGCGTGTCTTCCCAGTTGATGGGATCATACTGGGAGCCGCCATTGCGGATGATTGACGAAAACGGCGAAACCGCGCTGTCTCCGGCATTGGCGAGCAGGCGATCCTGCAACATGCGGAACGCCACCGATTCCGCATAGATCGGCACCGTCAGCACGAGCGTCATAGCTACCGCCAGGCCGAGGATCAGGGCCACACTCAGCAACGGTTGAGCCAGCAACCGTTTGACGGCAACGATCAGAATCGCGCGCAGGCGCAGCACTGTTCTCATGGGCCAACCACCATCTGGTCGAGCGCCAGGCCGGAGACGATCTCCACGTTGTTGGCGTTCGCCAGCCCCAATTCAACATCCACCCGCCGCTGGAGGCCGTCCTCATCAACCACCACAAAATTGCGCCGGTTGTACTCCCGTATGGCGGCCCGCGGCAACCACAGGACATCCGCACGCTCGTCGATTTTGATGACCACAGTCACCAGGTCGCCCACCCTGAATGCTGCGCCTTCGGCCGGATCATTGAACCGGATGTGCGTTGTCTGGTCGTTGCCGCTGCCGAAAGGTCGCGGCAAAGCGACGATCCGGCCTTCCACGGTTTCGCCCGGGCGATTCCGCAGGCTGATGGTGGCCGGCATGCCTTCGGCAAGCTCGTTCATCTCGGTCGCCGTCAGCGCATCCTGTACCTCCAGGACGCTGACATCGGCGATCACCCCGACTGGCTCGTAAGCAGCAACCGGATCCCCCACGGAGAGGCGCAGGGCCAGCACACGCCCGTCCATGGGCGCGATGAGCCGGGCCGCATCAATCCGGGCCTGGATGTCCGCCGCGCGTTTTTCTGCGTCTGTCACCGCCAGGCGAAGCTCCAGCGCGACTTCGGTATGGACTTCATCCAGGGCGACCTGTGCCAGGTCACGCTGGATTTCGCGCTCCCGAATCGTGAACACATCGTCAGGCGTCGGCGGGTCTGCAGCCTGCGCCAGCGCGTAATCCAGACGCAACTGGGCCAGGTCCAGGTTCAGGCTGGCCCGCCGCCAGGCGAACTCCGCGTTGTCTGTCGCGCTCTGCAGCAGCGACTCTGCAAGCTCCAGCTCAACCTCCGCCTGGCGCAGCTCCTCCTCCAACGCCGAGGTATCCAGCACTGCCAGCACATCCCCGGCCCGCACATCGGCGCCATCCTCAACATTGATCGCCGCCACGCGCGACTCCTGCTGGAAGAACAGGTCCTGGCTGACAACCGGGGCAATGCGGCCCTGAAACTCGCGTTCATAGACGATATCGCCCTGCTCAACGGTATAAATGGGCCGGGTTGGTACCACGGCGGTGGGGATGGGCGTGGGTTCGCCCGCAACGATAGGCTCACCGAATGTCGCCTGGGATCCACAGCCAGTCAGGACGACCAACCCGGTGATGACGAGTACCATAATTCGCTTCACGCCGACCTCCAGATTCTTGCAGGCGTTCGCCGCCGGCAAGCCAGCACCACTCCCACCCCGGCTCACAGCCAACCGGTCAACTCGGCCAGCAGGCGGGAATACGCCACATAGTTCGGCCACGAGATATCCGGCGGGACACCATGATCACAACCGGGGATGAAGCCCCCGGCCTCCAGCAACGGGGGAACCACCCGCAGCACCTCGGCGCGCATCGTCTCTCCACCCGCCGCCAGCGCCCGTTTGTCAATCCCCCCGATGTAGGCCATCTGGCGGCCGTGTTCCTGACGAAACGCGACAATGTCATTGCCGGCGGCGACTTCCACGGGGAAGAAGCAATTGAAGCCGGCCTCAATCCACAGCGGCAGCAGCTCTCCGACAAACCCATCTGAGTCGATACAGACCAGCGGGCAACCGCTGCCTTTGATCTTCTCAATCCATGCCTGCCAGGTGGGCAGCAGGAACCGGCGCGCCATGGCGGGGGAGATCATGCTGTGCAGCTTGTAGGCCATATCCTCGCCAATCATGACCAGGTCGAGGTCCACGTGC
>CAZGYW010000373.1:0-3764 GCA_964530495.1 uncultured Anaerolineae bacterium | reverse complement strand
GTCAGCCGCCTCCGGGGTGGAATCTACCTGGTCGGCCGGCTCGGGTTCGCCCGGCGCTACGGAGCGGTTCGGATCATCATAGGGCTGGTCGGACATCGCGTTTTCTCCAGCGTAAACAGAAATCCTGCAATCGTCTGGCGCCACTGCCATCTCGCCATGATTATACACCACACCCCGGTTGCCAACATAAGCGGCAGCAGCGCGGCATAGACCTGTACAGAAGCCATACAAAACGGGCGGTTACGGGTCGCTGTCATTCCACCTGGCGCGGCAGCACAACGCTGCAGCGGCCCGCGTCAAGCTGGCAGGTGGCGAGTGGCTGGCCGGCGTAGAGGACCTCGAAGCTGGCGCTGCGCGCCCAGAACAGATCGGCCGGGTCCCGCAGCAGGCGCAGGTAGTGGGTGGGGACCGGGCAGCCGGTGGGTGGTTGGAGCGTGCCGTTGCTGAGGAGGCGCAGCCACGCGCACTGGCCGGGCGGTAGCGGGCTGCCCAGCGTCTCCCCGGCCAGTTGGGTGCGCCCGGCATCGGCATCCCACATCAGCAGCAGGCCGTCCAATGGGATCGGGTAATCCGTCAGGTTGTGGAGCGCGAAGCGGTCGGCGTCGTAGACCAGTTCGAGCGTTAGCGCCACCTCCGGCGGGATGGCGGCCAGTGCTGTCGCGGCGGCAGGCGCGAGGTTGCTTTGCAGGGCAGGGGCCGCGAGGAGTGGCACCCGCGCGTCCCGCCCGGAGAGCGCCCACGCGCCAACCAGCCCGCCAATGATCACCAGCGCCAGCGGCAGTGCCCACCGCCACCAGCGGCGGCGTGGCTGGCGCGCGGCGGCGCTGGCCGGGGCGCGCCGATCCGGGAAGCGCGCCGTACCATGCGGAGTGACCAGCGGCCGGGTGCCCGGATCGGGTGGGAGCGCCATGGTCGGCAGCTCGACTTCCGCCTCCAGGTAGGCTTTTTCCAGCGCCCGGTAGAAGTCGCCGGCGGTCGAGTAGCGGTCTTCCGGTTCTTTGGCCAGGGCATGCAGGAGGACGGTCGCCACTTCCTCCGGGATGTCCGGGTTCAGGCTGCAGGGGTGGGGCGGTTCATCGGTGATGTGCTGGAGCGCGATGTTGATCGGCGAGCTATCCTGAAACGGGACCTGCCCGGTGAGCATTTCGTAGACCACGACTGCCAGCGAATAGATATCGCTCTGGGGGACGGCATGGAGTGAGGCGACCGCCTGCTCCGGCGCGATGTAGCGCGGCGTGCCAAAGGCAGTGCCCAGCGTGGTCGCCCCGCCGATCTCCATTGCCAGGCCGAAGTCGGTCAGGATGGCCCGGTCGTTGGCGGTGGCGTCGAACAGGATGTTGGCGGGCTTGATGTCCCGGTGGACGATGCCCCACGAGTGCGCGTAGTCCAGGGCGGCGCTGATGTCGCGCACAATGGCCAGCACGCGCTCGGTGGGCAGGAAGGTGTACTTGCGCTCGCATTCGCGCAGGACCTGGGCCAGCGTCTCGCCCCGGACGAGCTTCATGGCGATGAAGAACAACTCATCGGTCGCGCCGAACTGGTAGACGGAGATGATGTTGGGATGGTCAAAGCCGGCGATGGCCCGCGCTTCCAGCTTGAAACGCTCCACGACGCGATCGTCCTGCGCTTCTTCGGTGGTGATATCCAGGATTTTGATGGCCGCCTGGCGGCCGAGGATCACATCCTGCCCGCGGTAGACGCGCGCCATCCCGCCCCGGCCCAGCAATTCCTGGATGACGTAGTCACCCAGGCGGATGCCGATCAGTGGGTCTGCGATGATCTTGCCGGTCATGGCGGGTCCAGTGGGTCAGAAGAAAAAGCCGGTTGCTGCGCCTGCGTGGTGCGCGTCAGCCCTGGTCGTCCAGCAACCCGAGCTGGCGCTGCGCTTCCTCAAAGGACAGCCGCTCCCCGGCGGATTTTTCCGCCGCAATCGCGGCCAGCCGGTCGGGGTCGAACAGGTCGTCCAGGGCGGCCTGGTCCACGTTCTCCAACCCGGCCAGGACGGATTCGAGGTCGGCATCCTCCGGCAGCGGCTCCAGGAGTTCCGGTGTGGGCGGCTCGTAGGCGTTTACCGGCTCAACCGCGACATCCTCCAGCTTGACTTCCTGGGGCTTGCGGCGGGCGGCTTTGCGACCTCGCCCGGAGGCAGGCGCGTCCGCCGGCGCCCGCTGGAGCGTGAAGGCCGGCTCGCCGATGATCTTCAGCATGTCGTTAACGGCCCGGCGGCCGAACATCGTCACCGCGCCGAGCGCGCGGGAACCGGCCGAGCCTTCAAACACCAGGCAGATGAAGTGATGGAGGCCCACGGCCAGGGCGAAAATGTCAAATTCGTCACCGTCGTAAAAGTGCATGGCCTGCGGCCGGCCACCGCCAACCAGCGGGCTGATCCGAACCATGTTGGCGAAGGCCGGGGCCAGCGCGCCGGAGAGCCGGTCGCGGTTCAGGTAGCCGACCGCGCCCATCTCCTGCAGAATGCGCCCTTCGCGGTCCAGCAGGACGACGGCCATCGCCCCAACATCGGTCAGGATCGCGCTCAGCGGATTGCTCAGCGCGCCAACATCCACCTGCGGCACCGGGCCAAGGGCCACACCGGTCATGCCGTTGACCGGCCCGGCTTCCGGGTCAAGGTCATCCAGCAGCGCCTGCAGCACCTGGACGAAGCGTTCTGCCCCCGCGGCGCGCACCAGCGGGTAGAACGGCCCTTTGCTCACGGTCGCGCGGTCAACGGCCGGGTCGGTCCGGCTGGCCAGCAGGATCACGGGCAGGTCGGGAATGTGGTGATGCACCTGGCGGACGAGGTCCGCGCCGGTCATGTCGGGCAGCTCGTAGGCGCACACCAGCGCATCCACGGCCCCGCGCCTGACTTCCGCCAGGGCGGCAGCTCCGGTCTGGACGGTCACAATGATCGCCTCTCGCCCCAGCAACTCCACCGCGGCGCGGGTCACCTCCGCAACCAGCGGCTGCCGGTCCACAGCGACAATTCGGTGTAAGGATGCCATCGGCCTCACCTGCCTGCTTCTAACCCGTCCGGGTCGTGCGCGCATACTCCATTATACCGCATTGGATGAAATCGTAGGCGGCGGCGCGGAAGCGTCCCCAGTAGTACCACCCGCTGTCCAGCCCGCGCAGTGTGGCGGCCAGCGATCCCAGCGCGCCGGGGGCGAGCCAGTGGTAGCCCGCGACCTCGTCGGCATCCAGGGGATGGGGCGACTCAGCTGCCGGGACCTCCGCCATGAACACATACGACAGGTAGGAAAGCGGATCAGTCTCCGGCCAGGTGAGGACGTACGCCACCACGCCGAGCAGCCCGGGCGCAGCGACCCGGTAGCCGCACTCCTCTTCCAGCTCGCGCCGGGCGGCAGCCTGCGGGCATTCGCCCGGTTCGATGCCACCGGTCGCCAGGCGGAACAGCCCCGGCGGGTATACCGCCCGTCGCACCAGCAGGATGTCACCATCGGGCCGCCGGGGGACGAGGATGACCTCTGCCGCGCGTTTGTGCGCGATGTGAGCGACCTGCTTCGGCTCGGCCTGCACGGTCACCGTCAGGACGCGCAGGTCCGGCGCGAAGACGGACAGCGGCCGCAGAGCCTCAGCGTCGTATAGGCTGGTCATGGTGGGTTCACCTGCCGGAAGAAATTCCGCTGGCTGCGGAAGGCGCGCAGGGCTACCCGGTAGGACCCTGCCAGTCCGTGTTATACGCGCATCGCGCGGTTTGTGCCAGTCGCCGCCGGGAGCGAGCGTACCGGCGGTACTATGGCATCTGG
>CAZGYW010000372.1:0-3767 GCA_964530495.1 uncultured Anaerolineae bacterium | reverse complement strand
GTTCTGGGTGGGGAGCCGCTGTACGGGGAAGCGGTCATGGCCGGCTATTACTACTACAATCCGGCGTGGTTCGCCCTGCTGCTCGCCCCTTCTGGGCTGCTCCCCATCCGGCTTGGCTGGGCCATCCTGTCAGCCGCCACTCTCATTGCAGGCGTGGCTCTGCTGCGAAGATGGGAGCCGGGTAGCGGCATCATCAAGCCGGTGCTGGTGCTGCTCTCGCCACCGATGATCTACCTGCTGCTTCATGGTCAGATCGACATGATAATCATCAGTGCGGTCTTTCTACCGGCCGAGTGGTGGGCGCTGGCTGCCTTCACCAAACCCCAGGTGGCGCTCGGACTTGTGGCAGGGATTCCTCGCGGGCGATGGCTTCGCACTATCCTGGTGTCGGGAACGGTCCTGGCTGTCACACTTATTCTGTTCGGTTTGTGGCCGCTGGAACTGATCGATCAACCTCCCTCATTTATCGATATCGGTCATAATCTCTGGCGTGGATTGTGGCCCTTCCAGGTTCCGGCCGGCATCGCACTCGTGGCGCTGGGATATTCGCGCCGGGATGAGCGCTTGCTGATTGCAGGGTCGCCCCTGCTTTCACCCTATGCCGCTATCTCCACGCTGATTGGCCCCTGGATTGCCACCATCACTTACCTGAACGGCTGGCAGTCGTTGCTGGTATTCGTAAGCTGGTGGGCCGCCGTGATTTACCGGGCAGTGGTGTAGGACACGCGCTATTGAGTCATTCAACAGAAGCGCATAGAATGGGCGGCAGCAGCGCGGAGGCCGCCGTGTCTTCCGTGTGCAGAGCATCTGAGGAGAATCCTGTGCCCACCGAGAAAGAGAAGATGTTGCGCGGGGACCTGTACAACGCGGCCGATCCGCAGCTTGTCCTGGAGCGGCGACGCGCGCGCAACCTGATCCGGGCCTACAACCAGAGTCTGGACGAAGCCCAGGAGGAGCGCCGCCGGATCCTGGAAGAACTGCTCGGCGGAATGGGCGACAACGTGGCGATTGAACCGCCCTTCTACTGCGATTATGGGTCGAACATCAACCTGGGCAGCGGCGTGTTCTTCAACTTCAACTGCGTCGTGCTGGATGTAGCCCCGGTGACAATTGGCAGTAACGTACTTTTCGGGCCGAACGTCCAGATTTACACCGCTACCCACCCGGTCGACTACCGGGAGCGACAGACCGGGCTGGAGCTGGGCAAGCCGGTCACAATCGGCTCGAACGTGTGGATCGGCGGATCGGCCATCATCGGCCCCGGCGTAACCATCGGCGACCGGAGCGTGCTCGGCGCCGGGAGCGTGGTCGTCAAGGACGTGCCGGCCGGGGTGTTCGCAGCGGGCAACCCCTGCAAAGTGATCCGCGCGCTGGAGTAGCGGACGGAATCAAAACACTTGTACGGGCCGTTCGCGTTGAATGGCACGCATTCGCCGGCTCGTTCAGAGACGATCCTGTTCGATCTGGCGCCGCAGTCAGGTTCAAATATGCGCGGGGCAGGTGCTGGCCTGCCATTCTGGGAATTCGCCAGCGAGGGGACAGAGTCGATGACCGCTGTAACCGCAAGACGCCAGCAGGCCGGATTGGCCACGCTGCTGGTGACCTACGTAAGCTTCGTGCTGCTCGGCCTGCCGGATGGACTGCTGGGGGTGGCCTGGCCCTCCATGCGCGCCATGTACGGCGTGCCGCTGGAATACCTGGGCCTGCTGCTCTTGCCCGGCACGACCGGCTACATCCTCACCAGCGCGTTGAGCGGGCGGCTGATCGCCTGGCGCGGGATCGGCTTCTACCTGGTGGTGGGCGTCGTACTGCGGACGGTGGGGCTGCTGGGCTTCGCCACCGTCCCCACCTGGCCGCTGCTGCTGGTCGCCAACCTGGTGGCGGGCCTCGGCACCGGGGCGATTGACGCCGGGATGAACACCTACGTCGCCGCCAATTACAGCGCCGGGCGCCTGAGCTGGCTGCACGCCTGCTTCGGCCTGGGCGCGACCGTTGGCCCGCTGATCATGACCGCGCTGCTGAGCGGCGGCGGCCCCTGGCAGGGCGGGTATCTGCTGGTCGCCGTGCTGCACGGCCTGCTCGTCCTGCTGCTCCTGGCCTTCTACCGCCAGTGGCAGCTCCCCGGCAGCAGCCGCGCCGGCCGCCCGGAAATCGCGCACGCCCCGGTGTGGGCCACGCTGCGCCTTCCGGCGGTGGTGCTGGCGATCATCGTGTTCTTCCTGTACACGGGGGTGGAGGTCACGGGCGGCAACTGGACGTATACCCTGTTCACGGAAGGGCGCGGGATCGACCCGGCGCTGGCCGGGACGTGGGTCAGCCTGTACTGGGGCGCGCTGACGCTGGGGCGCATCATCACCGGGATGATCGTGGATCGGATTGGCGCGGTGCGCCTGCTGCGCTGGAGCATGGTGGGCACGGTTATCGGCGCGGCGCTGATCGCGGTGCGCGCCGTCCCGGCGATCAGCTTCCTGGGGCTGGCGCTGGTCGGGCTGTCGCAGGCCTCGATTTTCCCGACGATGATCGCCATCGTGCCGGAGCGCTTTGGCCCGGTGCACGGGCCGAACGTCATCGGCTTCCAGATTGGCGCGGCCGGACTGGGCGTGGCGCTGGTGCCGGGCCTGGCGGGCGTGCTGGCGGGCCGCGTCGGTCTGGAGATTGTGGGGCCTTACATGTTCGTCGCCGCGCTGCTGATGTGGGCCTTCTTCGAGGCGACCATCCGGCGCGCCCCGGTTGAAGCGGCGTAAGCGCCGCACGCGGATCGCAAGCGTTCAACACGGATCAGGGCGCTGGATGCCGATCCGTTTCACAACCGGAAACACCACTGGCAGGAGGCTGCCATGCGCGAGATTATGCCCGGCGTCTACACATTCAGCGGCCTGCTGGTCGGGCGAGTGTACGCCATCCGCGACGCCGACGGCCTGACCCTGATCGATGCCGGAATGGCCCCGGCGGCGGAACGCATCCTGCGCCAGCTGGCGGCGGCAGGCTTCCGGCCGGGCGACGTACGGCGCATCCTGATCACGCATGCCCACTTCGACCATATCGGCGGCCTGCCGCGCCTGCAGGCCGCGACCGGCGCGCAGGTGATCGCCTCCGCTGTGGAAGCGCCAATTGTCGCCGGGGAAGCGCTTCAGGTCTACCCGCCGCTGAGTGACCTCCCCTTCCCCGATCGGCTGCTGCGCCTCGGCCAGGCGGAAGCGCGCCGCCTGCCCGGCACGCCGGTTGACCGAGCGGTGGCGGATGGCGAGGTGCTGACGGACATCATGGCTGGCCTGCAGGTCGTGCTGACGCCCGGTCACACGCCGGGGCATGCCGCCTTCTGGCAGCCGGACCGGCGCGTGCTGTTCTGCGGGGACGCACTAATGCGGATGGGCGGGCGGCTCAGCCTGCCGATTCGGGCCTTTACCACCGACAAGGCCGCGACCCGGCAGTCGATCGCGCGGCTGGCGGCGCTCCAGCCGGAAGTGGTGTGCTTCGGGCACGGCGCGCCCCTGGTTCAGGACGCAGCGCGGGCGCTGGCCGCCTTCGCGGGAAAAAGCAGTTGAACCACAGAGCGCACGGAGCACACAGAGGGGCAAACCGCTAAAAGCTAACCGCAAAGGTCGCAAAGGGTACAGGCAAGGGCGCAGAGGAAAACAGCGTTCTGATCCGCGGTGATCCAGTCGATCCGTGTGATCCGTGTTGAATTGTCTTTCCACACCGGCTTTCGCTTAAACGCCAACCTGACGTACACTTAGCGGCAGAGCACGCCGCTATCACGCCCGGCC
>CAZGYW010000371.1:2489-3778 GCA_964530495.1 uncultured Anaerolineae bacterium | reverse complement strand
GAGATCGCTGCCGCGGAGCAGGGCATCGACGACGTCAGCTCAGATGCTGCCCGCGGCATTGAAGAGCACCAGAACGTAACGCTGCGCCATCTCAAGCAGATCCGCGCCTCTGCGCAGGAAAGCCGCTCTGAGATTCAGGCCCTCCAGCCGCTGCAGTTCATTGGAGAGCCTAAGTACCGCGAGTTGCGCGTCAAGTATGGCCAGGTGTTCAAGGCCGACATGGGCGCTGAAGCCTTCTACGAGATTCTCAAGAACATGGAACTTGAGAAGCTCGCTAAGGAACTGTGGCACGAAGTCCGTACCACGCGCTCCAAGCAGCGCAAGAAAAAAGCCACCAAGCGTCTGCGCGTGGTGGAAAGCCTGCGCAAGAGCGACAACCGCCCGGAGTGGATGATCCTGAGCGTGCTGCCAGTCATCCCGCCGGACCTGCGTCCGATGGTGCAGCTGGACGGCGGCCGTTTCGCCACCAGCGACCTCAACGACCTGTACCGCCGGGTGATCAACCGCAACAACCGCCTCAAGCGGCTTCTGGAGCTTGGCGCGCCGGACGTCATCGTCCGCAACGAAAAGCGCATGCTGCAGGAAGCGGTCGACAGCCTGATCGATAACAGCCAGCGCGGGAAGGCCCTCAGCCGCCGCGGACGGCGCGAGCTCAAGAGCCTGAGCGACATGCTCAAAGGCAAGAAGGGGCGTTTCCGCCGCAATCTGCTGGGCAAGCGTGTGGACTACTCCGGCCGTTCCGTGATCGTGATCGGCCCGAAGCTGAAGCTCTACCAGTGCGGTCTGCCCAAGACCATGGCCCTGGAGTTGTTCCGGCCGTTCGTCATCAGTAAGTTGGTGCAGTACAGCCACGCCAACAATGTCAAGGGCGCCAAGCGCGCCATCGAGATGGAAAAACCCGAGGTGTGGGAAGTCCTTGAGGAAGTCATCAAGGAACGCCCGGTGCTGCTGAACCGTGCCCCCACCCTGCACCGCCTCGGCATCCAGGCCTTTGAGCCGATCCTGGTCGAAGGCAAGGCCATCCAGATTCATCCGCTGGTCTGCGCCGCATTCAACGCGGACTTTGACGGTGACCAGATGGCCGTGCATGTGCCCCTCAGCGACAAAGCCGTCCAGGAAGCGCGCGAGTTGATGCTCAGTTCCCGCAACCTGCTCAAGCCCGCAGACGGTCAGCCGATTGTTGGCCCGTCCAAGGACATGGTGCTGGGCAACTACTACCTGACCATGGATCCTAACGCCGACATCGTCGCACTCAAGGACCGTGCGGATGAGTTCCGCTCATGGTCTGC
>CAZGYW010000371.1:0-2389 GCA_964530495.1 uncultured Anaerolineae bacterium | reverse complement strand
GCCCAGGAAACCATGGACAAGAAGGCGCTCCAGGCCCTCGTCGCGCGCAGCTACCAGATTGTCGGTGCGGACGAGACGACCGAGATCGTGGACGCCATCAAGAATCTGGGCTTCCACTATGCCACAGTGTCAGGCACGACGATTGCCGTCTCCGACCTCACAGTGCCGGAAGAGCGTGAAGAGATCCTCGCGCGCGCCAGCGCGGTTGTGGACGAAGCCGAGCGCAGCTTCCGCCGTGGCCTGCTGACCGAGGAAGAGCGTTATCAGATCACAATTGACAGCTGGACGAACGCCAAGAACGATCTGAACGACATCATCAAAGACCAGCTCGATCCCTTCGGACCAATCGCCATCATGGCCCTGTCCGGTTCTACAAAGGGTGGGTTCGGCCCCATCACGCAGTTGGCCGGTATGCGCGGCCTGATGGCTGACCCCTCCGGGCGTATCATCGACCTGCCCATCCAGAGCCACTTCCGCAAGGGCCTGGACGCCCTGGAGTATTTCATCTCCTCGCATGGCGCCCGCAAGGGTCTGGCCGATACCGCGCTCCGCACCGCTGACGCCGGTTACCTCACCCGCCGCCTGGTGGATGTGGCCCAGGACGTCATCATCAATGCCCACGACTGCCATACCGAAGGCGGCATCTGGATCCGCCGTTCGGATGACATCGCCGGCCAGCGCATGGACGAGCGAACCATCGGGCGCTTTGCTGCCGGACAGGTCATCAACCCCAAGACCGGTGAGATCATCGTCGGTCGCAACGAGATGATCGATGAAGCGGCATCAGAAGCTATCCTCAAATCGGGCGTTGATGAAGTCTTCGTCCGCAGCCCTATGGCCTGCCAGCTATTGCACGGCATCTGCGCCATGTGCTACGGGCGTGACCTGGCCCGTGGCGAAATCGTCCAGATCGGCTCCGCGGTAGGCATCGTCGCTGCCCAGTCAATCGGCGAGCCGGGCACCCAGCTAACGCTGCGAACCTTCCACACCGGTGGTACGGCGCAGGCCTCGGGCGACATCACCAGCGGTCTGCCGCGCGTGGAAGAGCTGTTTGAGGCCCGCAAGAAGCCGAAAGGTGAAGCGGTTGTCACTGACATCGCCGGGGTTGTGCACATCACCAAGACCCCGGAAGGCGTCCGTGTTGCGACCGTGGTCGACAGCGAGGTCTTCAACGAGGAACACGAAATCCCGGCTGGCTATGAACTGCTTGTTGAAGATGAGCAGTTTGTACGGGAAGGCCAGGAACTGGCGAGCGAGATCGATGGCGATGGGTTGATCGAGGCCGGACTGGCTGGCCAGGTCTACCTTGAGGACAATAAGATCTACATCCGCTACGAGCGCCGCGAAGAACAGCAATACGAGATTCCGTCCAGCGCGCGCTGGATGCCGGATATCAGCGATGGGGCCAGGGTTTATGCCGGCCAGCAGCTCACGGAAGGCGCCAAGAACCCGCACCGCATCCTGCGCATCCTCGGCGCGGAAGCAGCCCAGTTGTATCTCCTCAGCGAGGTGCAGAAGGTCTACCGCAGCCAGGGCGTGCCGATCAACGACAAGCACTTCGAGGTTATCATTCGTAAGATGCTCTCGAAGGCCCAGATCACTCGCAGCGGCGATTCCCACCTGCTGCCTGGCGAGTTGATCGACCGGCTTGAGCTGCTCAAGCTCAACCAGAAGATCATCACAGAGGGCGGTACGCCGGCTACAGGAGCATCCGTACTGCTGGGCGTCACCAAAGCCGCGCTGAGCACCGAGAGCTTCCTGAGCGCTTCCAGCTTCCAGCACACGATCAAGGTGTTGGCGGGCGCCGCCATCGAGGGCAAGGAAGACCCGCTGCATGGCCTCAAGGAAAACGTGATCATCGGCAAGCTGATCCCGGCCGGGACTGGCTATCACCTGTACGAGGATCGTGTTATCGAATCAGTCTCCACCCTGCTGGAGGGCACCAGCTTCGTCAATGACTATGACGAAGATGATGATGACGGCTTTGATGAGATCGATGAGGCTGAAGGCGACTACACTGATATGAACGCCTGATCCACCTGCTTTGACTCGGGCGCGGGGTGCCCAAACGCCCCGCGCCTCTTTTTGACCAGTCTGTAGAACGTTTGTTTTTTCATTTGACAGATAGCGGCGCCATTCTTATTATAAACGCCAGCGATACGCCACCCGCGAACCACTAAGGATAGCCAGCAATGGACATCGGCCTCGTACGCCAGGTCAAGATCGATCAGGAAATGCGTCAAGCGTACCTTGATTACGCCATGAGCGTGATCATCTCCCGCGCCATTCCAGACGCGCGAGATGGCCTGAAACCGGTACACCGCCGCATCCTGTACGCCATGTATGATATGGGCCTGACCGCTCAGGGTTCCCACAAGAAGAGCGCCCG
>CAZGYW010000370.1:0-3788 GCA_964530495.1 uncultured Anaerolineae bacterium | reverse complement strand
GAAACCGTCACCGGATGGCCGGTGGCTGGCGTATTTCACCCGCGGGGCCGGCCTGCCGACAAGCCAGTTCCTGCAGGTGGCAGTGATGCCAGTTGCAGGTGGCGAGGCCAGAGTGCTCACGGCCGGGCTGGATCGCTCCGTGGCCGGCTATGCGTGGGTGGACGACAGCACGCTGGTGTTCACCACTGAGGATGGTGGCAATCTACGGCTGTACCAGTCTGATGTGCTGGAGGCGCAGCCCGTAGTGATAGCACACCCGGAGGCTGAGATTGGCGGCTTGCATGCGGCGCCGAACGGAACGGTGGCGACCGCGGTGGCTACGGCGGATGGCTATTACGAGATCTATGCGCTACAGCCGGGCTCCGTGGTGCGGCGCCTGACCGCTTTCAACCAGGCGTTTCTCGAGTCGGTTCAGGTCGCCGAGGTCGAGCATGTCTCGTATGTTTCCACGAACGATATGCGGATTGACGGGTGGATTATCAAGCCGCCGGACTACGACCCGGCGCGTAAGTATCCGCTGGCCCTGAACGTTCATGGCGGGCCGGCGGGGATGTGGGGGGCGCATTCCGCGTCGATGTGGTTGGAATGGCAGCATCATGCTGCCAGCGGCTATGTGGTCTTTTACTGTAACCCGCGCGGCTCCTCCGGGGGCAGCGAGGCATTTCTGTATGCCAATACCGCCGATTGGGGCGAAGGCCCGATGGCAGATGTGCTGACCGGGGTGGATTTGCTGATCGAGCGCGGGCTGATTGATCCTGATCGGCTGGCGATCACCGGCGGATCGTATGGCGGCTACCTGACCGCGTGGATCATCGGACACGATCAGCGCTTTGCAGCGGCGGTCGCCCAGCGAGGTGTGTACCATCTGCAGGCGTTCCATGGAACCACTGACATCCCGTTCTTTATGCGATCCTACATGGAAGCGGAACCGTGGGAGTCACCTGAGCTGTACTGGGAGCAGTCGCCGCTGGCCTACGTGCAGGACATCACCACGCCGCTACTCATCATCCACAGCGAGAATGACTTCAGGGTACCGATCTCTGAGGGCGAGCAGTTGTTCACGGCGTTGAAGCGGCTGGGGCAGACAGTGCAAATGGTGCGGTATCCGCGTGAGGGGCACGAGCTGTCGCGCGGCGGTGAGCCGGCCCACATTGTCGATCGCCTGGAGCGCATCGTTGGCTGGTGGGATAAGTACTGCAAGCCGGAATAGGCGGATTGTGTTCGCCCGGCAGGCGCGCTACACTGGCGGCATGATCACCAGTCTGCGGCGCCTGCTGGCGACCTTTCTTCTGATAACAACGGTTATCGGGGCCCTCCTGCCCGGGGCAGGGTGGGCCCTGCCTGTTTCTGCACAGGGAGACGGCGACACCAGGCCGGAAATCGCGACGCGTGTCTACGAGCGGCTCGAATGGGTGGTGCCGGTTGAAGCGGTGGTCGACAACCCGTTTGATCCGGCGTCAATCGAGGTCAGCGGCCTGTTCACTGCTCCGGACGGGACAACGCTGACGGTTCCCGGCTTCTGGATGCAGCCGATGTCCCAGACCTGTACCGGCGATTGCGCGGTTGAGGTGCTCGAGCCGGATGGCGATCCGGAGTGGCGGGTGCGCTTCACACCTACCCAGGCCGGGCGCTGGACATACGCCTTTCAGGTGCGGCTTGGCCCCGGTGGGACGGCGACGCTTGAGACCGGCGAATTCGTTGTGGAGACGGAGGTGGCCGGGCCCGGGTTCGTGCGTGTGGCCGGCAATGCCCGTTACTTCACGTTTGAAGACGGCAGTGCCTATTTCCCGATCGGGCACAATCTGGCCTGGTCATGGGAGGGGGCGGGCGGTGTGCTGGCTTACCAGCGCTGGTTGCGCGATCTGGCAGCCAGTGGCGGCAACTACGCCCGGCTGTACATTGATACGCCGTGGTTCATCGGCTTTGAGTGGACAGCGCCGGTTGGAGATTACACGGCCGCGCAGGATGATTTCTGGCGGTTGGACACGATTCTGGAGACGGCCAGCGAGCTGGGCGTTTACCTCGATCTTGTGGTGCTGTGGCACCAGGCGCTGGCGGAGTATGGCGGCGTGCCGGTGCTCGTGCCTGAGGAGCCGGCGCGGGCCGACACGACCGCGGATTGGCGGCGCAACCCGTACGGCGTTCGGAACGGCGGCTTCCTGACCAGCCCGACCCAGTTTTTCTCTGACCCACAGGCGCGGGAGTTGTTCAAGCGGCGGTTGCGCTATCTCGTGGCGCGCTGGGGATACAGTCCAAACGTGATGGCCTGGGACCTGTTGAGCGACGCCGACCGGGTTGCCGGGTATGACCCGGTGCTTGTGCTACCATGGCTGGAGGAGATGACGGCGTACCTCCGGGAGATTGATCCGTACGATCATCTGCTGACTGTGGGCAGCGCGGAAGCGCCGCTGGAATTGCTGGATGCGCCCGGGATTGACTTCGGGCAGGTTCGCTACTACCAGCGACGGCCGGTTGTCGAGGCTGAGGACCAGGTCTTGAGCATTGTGCAGCGGGTGGATGCCGCGCGCCGGCAAACCAACCGCCCGGTGCTGTTGACCGAATTTTCGTTAAGCCCATGGGTCGAACCGGCAGGCGATGACCCGGCGGGGATTCACATTGAGCAAACGCTGTGGGCGAGCCTGATGGCGGGCGCAGCCGGGGCCGGTGGCAGCTGGTGGTGGGATACTTATCTGGCCCCGAATGGCCTGCTGAGGCTGCTCCAGCCGGTCGCAGAGTACGCAGAGATCATCCCCTGGAACCGGTTGCGCCTCAACCCGGCGCAGATCCAGATTCAGTCCGGCCTGGCAGAGGAGTACCAGCCGCTGGTGCTGGATGGCTACGACCGGCGGCTGCTGGCGACAGACCTGGCGCTGCCGTCAACGGTGCGGGTGTCAACTGACGGCGCGTTTCCGAAGCTGGAAACGCTGCCTGCCTATCTCTACGGGCAAACCTATAACAGCCAGTGGCAGGCGCCCCACACCTACAGCCTGACTGTGCCGGTGGATACCTGGCTGCGGATCAGCATTGCCAGCGTGTCCAGGCAGGCGGGGGCGACCCTGGTGGTCAGCCTGGATGGCGACAGAGCGGCTGAACTGGTGCTGACCGCAGGCAGTACTGCGATGGACTTTGCGATTCCGATCACCGCCGGGGAACACATCCTCGAATTGCTCAATACCGGCGATGACTGGTTGGAGATCGGCCGGCTACAGATCGACCGGTACGTGCCACCTTTGCGCGGGCTGGCCCTGACCGACCCGGAAGCGGGGCTGGCACTGGCTTACTTCCAGAACCGTGGATACACCTGGCTGGCCGAAACCCCGGCAGCGGCTGAGGGTTTTGCCGCAACTCTGACCGGGATGCTGGAAGGTGAATACCGGGTGGAGTTCTTCGATCCCGGCAGCGGGCAGGTGATCGGGGAAGATCGCGCGCAGGTAACAGCCGAGAATGGCAATGCCCTGACCTTCGAACTCCTGCCGCTGCGGGAGGCGCTGGCGGTGCGGGCGGTGCTGGTCGGGGGCGCGGCGCTGCCGTCCGCAACGCCGACGGTCACACCGCCGCCGACCAGTACCCCATCCCCAACCGCGACCGTCACACCGTCCGCAACGCCGACGCTCACGCCCTCCCTGACACCCACGGTCACCCGGACACCGACCCACACTCCGACCGCTTCCGTGACCCCCACAGTGACCCGGACTCCTACAGCTACGGCTTCGGACACACCAACACGGACGCGGATTCCGACGAGATCGGAAGAGCACACGTCTGAACTCCAGTCACCGCTCATTATC
>CAZGYW010000369.1:0-3790 GCA_964530495.1 uncultured Anaerolineae bacterium | reverse complement strand
CCGCGCCCGCCGCCAGCGGCAGCCCGCTGCCAACCCGCCCCCACATCTTCTCCAGCGCGTCCGCCAGGTAATGCAGGCTGAACAGTCCGCCGGGCACCGCCGGATCGAGCGCCGTGTAACCGGTCGTCAGCGGGCTGCCGAAGAAGTGGGCGTTGTAGAGCAGCTGCGGCAGGACGGTCACGGCCGCGATCCCGGCCACCACAGCCGCCGCGCGCCAGCGCCGCTCCAGCAGGAGCAGCAGGCCCAGCACAGCCCCGGTCAGGACGCCGGTGAAGCGCATCAGGACCAGGTACCCGCTCAGGAAGCCCAGCAGCAGGGGCCAGCGCAGGCGCTCCGGCTGGCGGCGCAGCATCAGGTAGGCGGCGAATGCCAGCAGCGTGACCAGCGCCGCCGGCCCATCGGAGAGCATCTGCGCCCACAGCAGGTGCACGGAGCCGGTCTCGGCCGCAATCGGCGACGACACCAGGCGCAGGGCCGCCCAGAAGATCAGCGGCAGGCAAGTCCACAATGCAACCGTGCCCAGGGCCAGCCTGCGCCGCCCGGTGAGCTGCCGGGCGATCCAGCCCAGCGCCCACTGCCCGACCGGAAACATCAGCACGCTCCAGAACGCGGCCACGATCTGGGTCAGCGCGATCGCATCCCGCCCGGAGAACAGGATCACGAATGGCACCAGTAGAATGGGGAAGCCCAGCGGGAATTTGTTGGCCTGGCTGAAATCGCCTGTCGCCAGGTTCTGGGCTAGGGCCAGGTAGCCCAGGTTATCGCCGCCGTTATGGAACAGGAACCGGTGTTCCGGCGGGTGGAATTCCTGGGGAATGATGCTGAACGCATACAGCGCCAGGATTACAAGGTGCAGGCCGTAAGCTCCAATCAGTCCCCGGTGGTACTGCCCGGCGGTGAGGTCGGATCGCGTAGTTGGTGAGGTTGCCCGGGACGACTCTGGCTGGATCATGGCGACTTCTGCCCGCAAAGCGAACGCTACCTTCAGATTGCCGGTATTATATAGGGCAACGGGCCTTCCGCGAGCAGATGGCTGCCATCTGCAGAACGCAACCGGCACAACCATGGACGATATCCGACTGACCTATCAGTTCGAGCATGCCGACGCCGCCGACCTGGACTGGGCCGCCGTGTTTGAGCGGCGCTGCCGTAACGCGGTCTTCGCGCATGTGTTCGCGCAGGCTGGCACGCTGTACGCCCTGCGCGACCACCTCGGTTCGGCCCCGCTGTACTACCGGGTCACGCCGCAGGGCGTGCGCTTCTCTCTCACCACATCAGCCCTGATCCAGCCCGGCGATCGAGTCGATGCGGTTGGCCTCAAAACCCTGATTGGCCTCAGCACGCCGCGCCTGAACCCCCTGATTGAAGGCATCCAGATCGTCCCGCCCGGCGCGGTCCTGGCCATTGACCCGATCAGCGGGGTGGCGCGCAAGGTCTACCAGTACCAGTTCCGGCCGGAGCGGGTGCCGGTCGCCACGCCGCTGCGCGCGCTGGTGGACGACTATGCGCGCCGCTTCGAGCAGGCGATGGCCCGCGTAGTTGCTCGCCTGCAAACGGACACGGTCGGGCTGTACCTCTCCGGCGGGGCGGATTCCGGCCTGATCGCGCTGTTTCTGAGCAAGGCAGGGGTGCGCGTCAACGCCTACACGGTCGCACCGTGGGGCCAGGCCAGCACTGATCTGCCGTATGCCCGCCAGCTCGCGGAATTGGCCGGCTGCGCCACGCATCACATTGCCTCGCTGGAAAGCGAGCAGTACGCCGACCTGCTAGCCCGCCAATCCGAGGTGTACATCGATCCGGTCGGGATCGCGGCGACGCTGGGCATCGCCAATCTGTGGCTGAACTCCCCCATCGCGCAAGAGCGCCACCTCTTTGTGGGGCATATGGCAGATACGATGTTCGGCACGGTTCCTGCCCAGTACCTGTCCCTGTTCGCCTCCTACCTGCCGTACCGTTTTCGCAAGCGCCAGCTGCCGTACCGGGATGACCTGCCGCGCAGTTACGCGCACTTTGCCAGCCGCGGGCTGGTGACGGATGGCGCACCGATCCTGCATGACCTGATGGTCGCGCCGGGCCTGAGCACACTGGACAAACTCGTCCTGACCTGTACCTTCTACGGCACGCGGGGCGGGGAGCCGTTCACGCTGCCGGCGGTGGCACGCGGGATTCCGGTGGGCAACCCGTATTACGATATGGATCTGGTTGAGTTCGCCATGGGCATTCCGCTGTGGCGCAAGCTCAAATTCACGCCGCGCGGGCGCTACCCATTGGCACTGGAGCGGTTCGTTTCCCAGCAATTCGCGCTGCGCTACCTGCCCCCGGCCCACGTCCACCGCTCGAAATCCCTGATCGTGTCTCTGCGACGGGATGCGGTCGCCGACCGTTTCCGCGCGGCGCTGCCTGACCGGGTGCTGGGTATTCCGCTGCACCACGATCACTGCCTGTTTGCGGCGGGTGTTTTTGAGCAGTGGCGGCAGGACTACGCCCTTGTTCTGCCGGAGGGGTACGATCCGCTTCCGGCGGGCGGGGTGACACTCGTTACATCGGAACAGGACCAGTAGCAATGCCCACGGTTGGCACCATTGGCGCCTTCAAGCTCGACTACCCGCGCAACCAGATTCTGCGCGCCGGGCTGGAAACGCTGGGGTGGCAGGTGTGCGCCATGCCCCTGCCGATGCAGTACAGCACCCTGCGCAAGCTCCTCCCCCTGTGGCGGTCGATGTGGCAGGCACGGGCCACCTGTGACGCCTTCCTGCTCGCGGAGTTCAACCAGTTGCTCGGCCCCTTCGCCATCCTGTTTGGCCGGCTGCTGGGCCGCCCGGTCGCCGTGGACTACCTGATCGGCCTCTACGAGTCTGGCGTCCTGGATCGGGAGAACCTCCCGCCGCACGCGTGGAAAGCACGGGCCTACCGCCTGATCGACTGGCTCAACTGCCGCTGCGCGCCCGCGATCTACACCGACACAGCGGCCCACCGGGAGGCGATCGCGGAGGTCGTCGGCCCGGCGGCGCGGCGCGTGACCGTGGTGCCGGTCGGCGTGTATGCCGCGTGGTGGCATCCCCGCCCGGCGGCTGCGTCACCCGGGGACAACCGCCCGCTGCGCATCCTGTTCTTCGGGACGTACATCCCGTTTCACGGGGTGGAGGTGATCCTGACCGCGGCGCACCTGCTGCGCGACGATCCGCGCTTTGCATTCGAGCTGGTGGGCCGCGGCCAGACCTACCCCGCCATGCGCGCTGAGGCCGAACGGCTGGGGCTGGACAATGTGACCTTTGAGGAGAGCGTCCGGGCAGAGATGCTGCCCGCGCGGGTGGCGGAAGCGGACATTTGCCTGGGCGTGTTCGGGGCACGCTTCAAGACGGACTATGTTGTTCCCAACAAGCTGTACCAGTATCTGGCGCTGGGTAAACCCGTGATCACGGCCGAGTCGGCGGCGGTACGCAAATGCTTCACGCCGGGCGAGCACCTGCTGACCGTCCCGCCAGGGGATGCGGCGGCGCTGGCCGCGACCCTGCGCGCCCTGGCGGATGATCCCGCCGCGCGGCATCGGATCGGCGCAGCGGGGGCAGGGCGGGTTCACAGTGCCTTCGCGCCGGAGCACGTCGCCGCGCGCCTGGATATCCAACTCCGGGCACTGCTGGCATAATCCCCCGGGGCCGGGAACGTAAAGGACGACGAGCATGGACAATGCGGATCGCAAGGCGGGGTACTTCAGCACTACGCATGCGGGCGTAGCAGCCTTCGTAGATCGGAAGAGCACACGTCTGAACTCCAGTCACCGCTCATTATC
>CAZGYW010000368.1:0-3790 GCA_964530495.1 uncultured Anaerolineae bacterium | reverse complement strand
GAAAAAACCGTTGACTCATCGCCAACGGCTTCTTCAAAGGGCCAAAGTCCAGGGGGTGCAGCATGCTGCACCCCTACCTTTGCTTTTCATTTCGACGCCTGAACGCACGTCGGGACATTGCACAACTTATGGTATGATCTTCTACATACGATCCGCCGCCGGACTCCGTTTACAATCCTTGAGGAACAGGCGGAGGCGCTGAGTCAGTGCGGCGTCTCAAGCGTCGCCCCACCAGCCCGCGCCGCTTCACACCAGCCGGCTGGATTCCATCTTTCCTGTTCCCTCAACCCAGGCATTTTCTGGAGCCTCGCCCCGGGCCTGGCGTTTTTGCACGCAACCTGCGGTCTGGTTTCTCAAACGCACACCAATCAGCGAAGGAAAGGCAAGCCAATGTCGGATTTTTCCAAGGAATTCAGCGAGCCGGTGGTTGATCCCACCCATGACATCCTCAGTCGCGGGCGCGGCCGCCAGGCGCTGGACGCCATCTTCAGCCCTCACAGCGTGGCCGTCATCGGTGCCAGCGAGCGCCAGGGCAGCGTTGGGCGCACAATCCTGTGGAACCTGATCAGCACCCCATTCGGCGGGACGGTCTACCCTGTCAATGCCAAGCGCTCCAGCGTGCTGGGCATCCGTGCCTACCCCACGCTCCGCGATCTGCCGGAGAAGGTCGACCTGGTGGTCATCGTCACCCCGGCCCCGTCCGTTCCAGGCCTGATTCAGGAGGCCGCGGACCTGGGCATCCCCGGCGCGATCATCATCTCCGCCGGGTTCAAGGAAATCGGCGCAGCCGGTGCGGAGCTGGAGCGGCAGATCCTGGAAATCGCGCGCGGCAGCGGCATGCGTATCATCGGGCCGAACTGCCTGGGCGTGATGAACCCCCTCTCCGGCATCAACGCCACCTTCGCCGCCGGGATGGCCCGCCCCGGCTCGATTGCGTTCATCAGCCAGTCCGGCGCGCTGTGCACCGCCGTCCTGGACTGGAGCTTCAAGGAAAACGTCGGCTTCAGCCATTTTGTGTCGGTCGGCTCGATGCTGGATGTGAACTGGGGCGACCTGATCTACTACCTGGGCGACGACCCGCGCTGCACCGCCATCGTGGTGTACATGGAAACCATCGGTGATGCGCGCTCGTTCCTCTCCGCCGCGCGCCAGGTGGCGCTGACCAAGCCGATCATCGTGATCAAGCCCGGCCGCACCGCCGCTGCCGCTAAGGCTGCCGCTTCCCACACCGGCTCCCTGACCGGCTCCGATGACGTGCTGGAAGCTGCCTTCCGGCGCAGTGGCGTGCTGCGCGTGAACGACATCGCCGAGCTGTTCGAGATGGCCGAGACGCTCTCCAAGCAGCCGCGCCCGCGCGGCCCGCGCCTGACCATCGTCACCAACGCCGGCGGCCCCGGCGTGCTGGCCACCGACGCCCTGATCACCAGCGGCGGGCAGCTCACCGAAATCTCTGAGGCCACCATGCAGGAGCTAAACAGCTTCCTGCCGCCGACCTGGAGCCACAACAACCCGATCGACATCATCGGGGACGCCGAGCCGGAGCGCTACGCCAAGGCCCTGGAAGTGGCCGGGCACGACAACAACGCGGATGGCATGCTCGTCATCCTCACCCCGCAGGACATGACCGACCCCACCAAGACCGCCGAGGCGCTGCGGCCCTACAACAACATCGAGGGCAAGCCCGTCCTGGCGAGCTGGATGGGCGGCAGCATGATCGCCGCCGGGGAAGATATCCTCAACCGGGCCGGCATCCCAACCTTTGAATACCCGGATGCCGCGGCACGCGCGTTCTCCTACATGTGGCGTTACAGCGATAACCTGGCCGCCCTGTACGAAACGCCGACCTTCTCCACCGCGGCGGAAGGCGAGGACTCGCCGGACCGCGCCCGCGTGGAAGCGATCATCGACGCGGTCCGCGCTGAAGGCCGCACCATCCTCACCGAAGCCGAATCCAAGGAAGTGCTGGCCTGCTACGGCATCCCCACCATCCCGATGAAGATCGCGGAGACCCCGGAAGAAGCCGTCGCGGCGGCTGACGAAATGGGCTACCCGGTTGTGGTCAAGATTCACTCGGAGACCATCACCCACAAGACCGACGTCGGCGGCGTGAAACTGAACCTCAAGGATGCCGAAGCCGTCCACAATGCCTACATCAGCATCCGCGACGCCGTGCATCGCGTGGCCAAACCGGAGGACTTCCTGGGCGTGTCCGTCCAGCCGATGATCAAGCTGGAAGGCTACGAAGTCATCATCGGCAGCTCGATTGACCCGCAGTTCGGCCCGGTCATGCTGTTCGGGACCGGCGGCTCGCTGGTGGAAGTCTACCGGGACAGCGCGCTCTCCCTGCCGCCCCTCACCAACACGCTGGCCCGCCGCATGATGTCCCGCACGCGGATCTTCACCGCACTCAAGGGTGTGCGCGGCCAGGCCCCGGTGGATATGATGGCCCTGGAAGAACTGCTGGTGCGCTACAGCCAGCTCGTCACCGAGCAGAAGTGGATCAAGGAAACGGACATCAACCCGCTGCTGGCCGGCCCCAACAGCCTGGTGGCCCTGGATGCGCGTATCGTGCTCTTTGAGCCGGGCGTTAAGGAAGAAGACCTGCCGCGCCTGGCGATCCGTCCCTATCCGTACCAGTACTCGCGGCCTTTCACCCTGAAGAACGGCAAGGAACTGCTGATCCGCCCGATCCTGCCGGAGGACGAGCCGCTGATTGCCGATTTCCACCGCACGCTCTCCGAGCGCACCGTGTACCTGCGCTACCTGCGGGAGATGAACCTGAGCCAGCGTATCGCCCATGATCGCCTGTCCCGCATCTGCTTCACCGACTACGACCGCGAGATCGCCCTGGTGGCGCAGGACCCGGATTGCTGCATCGTCGGTGTCGCGCGCCTGTCCAAGATCCCTGGCAGCATGGATGCCAGCTTCGCCATGATCATCACCGATGGCTACCAGGGCCAGGGCCTTGGCCGTGAGCTGCTGAGCCGGACAATCGACATCGCGCGGGACGAGAAGCTCAAGCACCTGATTGCCCTGGTCTCTCCGGATAACAAGGGCATGCTCAACCTCTTTGACCGGGCGGGTTTCAGCGTCACCGACACGCCGGACGAAAACAATCTGTTGTATGCCTCGCTGACCCTGTAAGCGCGGCAGCTACCCCACCAACGCACAGGCCGGAGGATGCTTATCCCTCCGGCCTGTTTTTTGCCCGCTGAGGAATGACCGTTCAGGTCTTTTTGCGCAGTGGGTTGACCGTCTGGCGGCCCTGCCAGATCGGCTCGTACCTGCTGGTGGCCAGCGCCACCAGCGATATGTCTTCCGCGTAGCTGATCGCCTTCTTGAAGCAGGCCCGCACGCACAGCCCGCAGGCCGTGCAGCGCGCCGCGTCCAGCCACAGCGTCACCTGCTTGTTCTCGCCGTTGGTCACACCCAGCGCTTCGGTTGGGCAGAACTGGACGCACATCTCGCAGCCCACGCACTGGTTAGAAATCAGCAGCCGGGCGCGCTGGCCGTCCGCCACCGGCAGGCTGGCCGCCGGCAGGTCCGGGAAGCGCTGCAGCGCGTCCAGCAGCAGCGCGCGGCGGAAGCCAATCCCGGCCGCCGCCAGTTCTTCCAGGTTAGCGTCTTCGGCATTGCGCTCCGGGGCCTGGGCGCTGACGAGCGAGCGCAGGAAACCGCGCCGGGAGACCCCGTTCGCCGCCGCGGTCGCCGGCTCCGGAAGGTCCTCCCGCAGCACCACCGCGCAGTGCAGGCCAAGCGGCGCCAGCACGGTTTGCGCCTCGGCCAGCAC
>CAZGYW010000367.1:1103-3795 GCA_964530495.1 uncultured Anaerolineae bacterium | reverse complement strand
ACCGGGATCGACACACCGATGATCGCCACGCCCATCGACAGGTAGTCCCAGCGGGTGTTACGGTTTAGCGCGGCGATGATCCCGGCCGGAATGCCGATGAACATCGCCACAATCAGAGCGCCGGTGCCCAGCGTGGCGGAGACGGGCAGCGTATCCTCGATGATGTCGTTGACCGTCTGGCTGACGGATTTGTAGGATGGGCCGAAATTCACCCAGCGCAGCGTTCTGTCAATGCCGGGGATGTAAATGTTGATGAGATAATCGTTAAGGACTGAAGGCGGCAGCCGGTTTTCCGTCAGACGCGGGATGGCAACATCGCCCATGTAGTGGAGGTACTGCAGGTACAGTGGTTCGTCCAGGTTGTATTTAGCTTCCAGCTGGGCCAGGGCGCGCGGGGGAAGGTTCTTCTCGGTGGAGAATGGCCCGCCGGGGACGGCGCGCATGGTCGCGAAGGTGAGCAGCGAAATCACAAACAGGACGAAGAACATTTGCAGGAGTCGCCGGACGACATATCTTCCCATGGTGCCACCTGTAACTATGGTCAATCAGCCCGTTGATCGGGGGCGATTGCGATGGACGATAGCTTCGATCGATGAATGCGTGTTCAGTCATGACAGGGAGAGGGGGCACGCCCCCTCTCCCGACTTACGCTAGAGAATTACGTGGGCCTTACGGCTTGGCCGTGAGGTCGATGTCCCACTTCTCAAAGTACTGCTGCCCGAAGTGCGAGTACGTACGCGTCACCCACGGCTGGGTCATGTTCAGGCTGGTGTAGAAGTACACCGGGATGATCGCCGCGCTTTCGTTGGTCAGCAGGTACTCGGCCTCGGCGTACATGTCGGTACGAGTCTGGAGGTCGGTCTCGGTCATCGCCTGCAGAACCAGGTCGTCAAAGCGCTGGGCGTTCTCGTCGTACCAGCTGAGGCCCAACTCACGGACGTTGGTGTGGATCACATCGTACAGGAAGTTGTGGGTATCGGTGTAGTCCAGGCACCAGCCGTAACGGAACACCTGCGGAGCTTCCACATCATTCTTGATGGTCTCCAGGTAGATGGCCCATTCCTGGTTCTGGATGGTCACGTTGATGCCCAGGTTCTCGGCCCACATCTGCTGGGCGGCCTGCGCGATGGCGGCGTGGCCTTCACTGGTGTTGTGCATGAAGGTGATCGGTTCCATCTGGTCGAGGGTGATGCCCTTCTCGTCCAGGTATTCCTGCAGCAGGGCGCGAGCGGCCTCGTAGTCCTCGGTGATCGCGTACTGCGGATAGTCAACCGCCTTGGGGGCGGCGGCCAGAATATCCTGGCGGGCGAAGAAGTAGGCCGGTTCCTGGCCACCCTTCAGGACGTTGTCGATCAGGGCCTGGCGATTGAGCGCCATGGACAGGGCGCGGCGCACGCGGGCATCATCAACCGGCGGCTTGGAGGTGTTGATGCCGAAGATGTACGTGCAGCCCTGGGGGCCAACATACAGGGCCTCAGACAGCGCCGCGTCAGCGCGGATGCGGTCCAGGTCGGCCAGCGGCACTGCAGAAACATCTGTGGTGCCGGCTTCGAAGTTCGCGAAGGCGGCGCTGGCTTCCAGGATCAGCATCTGAACCTCGTCAATGGTCGGGACCGGGATGTTGTCGGTGCCAGGCCAGAAGGGATTCTTGATGATGGTGACGCTCTGGCCGTGGTCCCAGGCCTTGAGGGCGAAGGGGCCGTAGCTCTGGAAGGTCTCCGGCTCGTACCAGAAGTCACCGTATTCCTCGATCACCCACGCGGGCTGGGCATAGGCCTGCCACATGCCGTAGATGGCGTCCAGGAACGCGGCGGGCTGGGAAGCGGTGATTTCCAGGGTGTAGGTATCCAGCACCTTGACGCCCAGGTCTTCCACCGGCGCTTCACCGTCGTAAACCGCTTTGCCGTTGGCGACCATGCCAGCCATGATGCCACCGTAGTAGCTGCCGAGCTGGCCGGCGATCGAGCGCTTGATGCCGTAGGCGAAGTCTTCAGCGGTCACGTAACGGGGGTTGCCATCCGCATCCATGACCTGCTCAACGGCGCCGGTCTCGGCATTGTACTTGACCCACGGCACGTCGGGCATGATGCTGAAGGTGTAGACCAGCCCGTCTTCAGAAACTTCCCAGGTGGCCATACCGGGTTCGGTGACCAGCGAGATTTCGTTGGTGCGGGTCAGGCCGGGGTTGGTCTCGATCAGAATCTGGATCGAGCTGGTGTCCGTCGCCAGCGAGGGATCCAGCGTCGGGACGTCGGTGGCGCCCAGCGCAACGGCATCCACCAGGACCTTCGGACCGTCCTGAGCCAGCGCGCTGGCGGCAAAGGACAGCACCAGCACCATGGCCAGGGTGAGGCTGACAAAACGAGTGAACTTTCTTGACATAGTGTGACTCCTCCCAGAAGTTATGTTGTACGACTGGTTGAAATTGTTCTGGATACGTCTGGCCGTAGACGATTACCGACATGGCCATGCCGCAACCAGAATTGAGCGGACAAAGAAATCATAACACGTATCGATGCAGGTCACAAACAAATGTCGAATCTGGTAGTGTATCCATGTCGGTTGAAATTTGAATCGGCTGCAGGCCGTGCCTCACCCCCTGGCCCCCCCAACAGTGGAGGGGGGGGGGGGGAAATGAGCGGAGCGGCGGGGGGGGGAGGCCCCGCCGACAGCCCGTAGCCCGATGTAAACC
>CAZGYW010000367.1:0-1093 GCA_964530495.1 uncultured Anaerolineae bacterium | reverse complement strand
CTGGTTGAAATTGTTCTGGATACGCCTGGCCGCAGACAACTATTGACAGGGCCATGCCGCAACCAGAATTGAGCGGACACCTGAAATATAACATGGTTCGCGGCGGGTCACAACAAATTATGCAAGAGGGAGTTGACGGGTTGCCCGGCAGGCGGTCAGAACCCTCAGACGGGTGCCTCACCCTCCGGCGGGGTTGCCAGGGGCAGGCTGACCGTGAACGTGCTGCCTTCGCCCATCCGGCTCTGAATGCTCAGGATGCCACCGAAGCGTTCCACCAGCTGCCGGACGATGGCCAGCCCCAGCCCGGTGCCGGTGATCTCCGACTGCCGGGCGTTGGAGGCGCGGAAGAACTCCTGGCCCAGGCGCTCGATCTCTTCCTGCGGGATGCCGATCCCGCTGTCGGCCACCATGATCCGGGCGCGATCGTCCTCCTGCCACAGGCTGACGGTGACCGTCCCGCCTGCGGGCGTATATTTGACGGCGTTGCCCACCAGGTTATCGAAGATGCGGCGCAGGCCATCTTCGGTCGCCTGGACGTATAACGACGGGCAGGGCAGGGTGCAGGACAGGTCGAGGCCCTTGTGCAGGGCCTGGGGCTGCAGGTGGTCAACGATGTCGCGCAGGTGCTCACTCAGGGGGACCAGCTCCAGGCGCTGATCGGCGTCCACGGCTTTGCCGGCGGCAAAGGCCAGCAGGTCGCCGATCAGGGTCAGTAGCAGCTCCAGCCGCTTTTCCAGCCGGGTGATGATGTCCTGCTGCTCGGTGTTGAGGTCGCCCACATACCCGCGCGAGAGCAGGTGGAGCAGGCTCTGTGCGCCGGTGACCGGGGCGCGCAGCTCATGAGTCACGATGCGCACAAACTGGGCGCGCTGCTGGTCGGCGCTGGTTAGCGCGGCATGGGCCATCGCGTTTTCCAGGGCGATCCCGCCCTGCTGGGCGATGGCAACCACGAAGTCGGCATCTTCCTGGGTGAAGCAGGCGATTTGAGTGGAATAGACGCGCAGCACGCCCAGGGCGCGGCGCTGGCCGATGATCGGCGCGACGAGCAGGCTCCTGATCCCTTCGGCGGCCATCTCCTTCGGGTACTGGATGC
>CAZGYW010000366.1:0-3814 GCA_964530495.1 uncultured Anaerolineae bacterium | reverse complement strand
GAGCTGTTGCGGCTGGCCATTGGGAACCTGTTACGGGCGCGCGGACGCCTGGTCATGACGGCCAGCGGCATCCTGGTGGGCACGGCCGCCGTGGTGCTGCTGCTGGCCTTCACCATCGGCCTGCAGCGCTCCGCCGAAGCCGGCATCGGCAGCGACGCCTCGCTGACCGAGATCCAGGTTTACCCCGGTTTTACCCCCGAAGGCGAGATGGAAGACCTCCAGCTTAACGCGGAAACCGTAGCCCGCCTGAGCCAGATTCCCGGCGTGGCGGGCGTGATCCCGATCCTCACCCTGCAGACCGGCACCTCGCTGGCGGTGGACGACCTGCGCTTCTTCGGCCAGGTCATCGGCCTCACAGAAGCCCAGATTCCATTGCTGGGTGTGCGGGTTGAGGAGGGCGTCCCCAGCCTCAAGCCGGGCGAGGCGATTGTGGGCGGGATCGTGCCCGAATACTTCGTGGACCCCGAGTCCGAAACCTGGGAGCCGCAGGCTGTTGATGTGTTCAACCAGCCGGTGGAGCTGCTGATCTACTCGATGACGGATGGCAAGGAAGAGGCGTTCGACATCACGATCACGGCCCGCCTGGCCCAGAACTCCAGCAGCTTTGACGGCACGATCATCCTCCCGCTGGAGGACCTGCTGGAGTACATGGCCTGGAGCAGCGGCCAGGAAGTGGACCTGGACGAGCTGCGTTACGACTACCTGATCGTGCGGGCCACCAGCCGGGAGACGACCAATACCGTCAGCGAGGCGATCCGGGAGCTGGGCTTTGGGACGGGCGGTGTGGGCGAATTTCTGGACCAGCTCAACAACTTCTTCATGACCATGCGCCTGATGCTGGGCGGCATCGGCGGGATCGCGCTGCTGGTGGCCGCCTTTGGCGTGGCGAACACGATGACGATGGCCATCCTGGAGCGCACCCGCGAGATCGGCCTGATGAAAGCCCTCGGTGCGCGCGACCGGGATGTGTTGCTCGTCTTCCTGATCGAGGCGGTGCTGGTCGGGCTGATCGGCGGGCTGGCGGGGATCACGGCTGCCTACGGGCTGCAGAACGCCATCAATACCGCGATCCAGAACGCGCCGCAGGGCCAGGGCGGGATCATGTTCCTGCCGATCGATCCGTCCCAGTTCGGGGGGCAATTGCTGGTCATCCCGCCGGAGCTGGCGCTCTTCGCGGTGGGGCTGGCGATGCTGGTCGGGCTGGGGGCGGGGGTACTGCCGGCGATCCGCGCCTCACGCCTGCCGCCGGTCATCGCGCTCCAGACGGAATAGAGATTCAACACGGATCACACGGATCGAATGGATCAACACGGATTTTCAAGCTGCTTTTGATCCGTGTCGATCTGTCTGATCCGTGTTGAATTTCTGCGCTTTTCAGCCCCCGGCGGCGATCAGTCCTCATCCATGATGATCGTGTCGTCGTCTTCGCCCTCGTCCAGCAGCGGGATGTCGTCCGCTTCCAGCAGGGCCAGCGCCTCGTCGTAGTACTGCTCCAGGGTCATGATCGTGATCTCGCCCAGCGGCCCGATGTTCAGAGCAAAGGCCAGTCCCGCCGATTCGCGGTAAATGTACACGGGGAAGCCCGCGCTTTGCAGCAGCCCGGCGACGATGGCGGCCTGCGCTTCGCCATTGGCCACCGCCACCTCAATCCACACCTGCCCATCCGGGCCATCACGCCGCATCAGGGAATCGGCCATGGCGCGCCTCATGCTTTCTGCCATCACACTCGGACTCTGACCCCAGTATAGCACACCGGCGCGGCCCGCCGCCGGGCGGCGCATACGCCCGGCCCCCGTTCAGGATATAATGCGAATGAGCACTTATGCTGTACTTTGATCAGGCCAGGCGGGAAGGATGGCGACCATGACACACAGGCAAAGGCGGGCTGTGGCCCTCCGGGTGGTGATCGCGTTACTCACAGGGCTGACGCTGGCCGGGGAGCCGCTGGCCGGCGCCCAATCCTCCCCGCTGGAGGGCAGCTTCGACCGGGCGCTGGCCCTGCGCCGCACCAACCCCGCCGATGTGACCGGCCAGAGCGGGCAGGTGCTCGTGCTGACGCCCGACGCGCTCGGCGGTAACCCGTTTCCGGTAGCCGCCAGCGAGCAGGCGATCCGGCTGCTGGGCTGGCTGGATGGCGGCCTGTTCTTCCTGCGCGCGGCGGCGGACGGCACGCTGGACGCGATTCGCGCTGACCTGGCTGCCGGGACGGAAACCGCCCTGGCGACCGGGCTGCCCGCCACCTACCAGTACGCCCTTGAATCCGGCATGACTCCGGCGGAAGCCCGCGTGGTGAGCTGGCCGGGCGGGCCGCTGGCCCCGCTGAACGAGGTGCTGGTCTACGAAGCCGCGACGCTCGCGCCCCTGACTACCGCTGCCGTGCCGGAAGGGCTGATCGGCGCGGCGCTGGCCGGAATCGTGGATGGCCAGGCGGTGTTCCATGCCACCCAGGGCGGCGACCAAATTGTGAGCATCGATCTGGCGACGGGCGCGCTGCACGGCCCCGCCGAAGGGCTGGCCGCCGGGGATGGCCCGGAGCAGATCACGCAGGCCGCCGTCGCGCCGGGGACGCCGCTGGCGCTGGTGGGCCGCCTGGAACCCAAGCAAATCGCGGGCGTATACACGCTGGACAGCGTGGCCCTGGGCGTGGCGACCCCGCATGAATTCCCGGATTCCGTCCAGCGCGTGGTGTGGCGCCCGGATGGTCAGGGGGCGGCGGTGGTGGCCAGCGTGCCGGGCGACTTCAGCGCCAGCACCGTGTTCCTGACCGACACCCGCTTCGGCAGCGTGTCCGCCCCGGTCAGCGCGGCCTACGACGGCTGCGTGCTCTTCACGCCGGACAGCCGCTGGCTGCTCTTCGCCAACCCGGAGGGAACGATCCTGCACGCCGTGCCAATCAGCGCGCCGGGGGCCGCGCCGCAAACGCTGTTGCGCGGGGAGCCGGGGCTGGACCTGTGCTCGGCCGCCTGGCAGCCCGCCCCGGCGGCGGGCGCGGTGCTGCCGGAGGAAGGTCCGCTGCAGCCCGGCCAGGCGCGCACCGGCGAGATCACGGATGAGACGTACGCCGCAGACATCCCGCTGGCGCTGGCCGCCGGGGACGTGGTGACCATCACGCTGGAGCGGGCGGGCGGCGACCTGGACCCGTTCCTCCTGCTGTTCGATCCGCAGGGCCGGGAGCTGGCCCGCAACGATGACGCCATCCAGCAGGTGGGCGAGTCGCCCATGAACGCCCAGTTGCTGAACTTCACCGCGCCGGAAACTGGCACGTACACCATCCGCGCCACCCGCTTCTTTGAAGCCACCGGCCTGACGCGCGGCGCCTTCCGCCTGAGCGTGACGGCCGGCCGGGTTGAGCCGCTGGTGCTGGCCCCGACGCCGGTACCGCCCACCCCGGCGCCGGAGGTCACGCCGATCCCGGTGCTGACGCCGACTCCGCCGCCCCAGGTGGTGACGCCGATCCTGCCGGGCGACGCCCTGACCGGCGCGATCACGCATATCGCCAGCGCCGCCCTGTACACGATTGACCTGCGGGCCGGGGAGATGATCACGGTCACGCTGGAGCGGGTCAGCGGCGACCTGGACCCCTACCTGACCCTGCGCGGGCCGTCCGGGCGCGAGCTGGCCTTCAACGATGATGCCGAGGTGCCGATTGGCGGCATCCCGATCAACGCCCAGATCCGGGGTTTCCGCGCGCCGGAGGACGGCACGTACACCATCGAGGCGGCCCGCTACGGGGGTCTGGGCGGGGTTTCCACCGGCGACTACCGCCTGACCGTGACCAGCGGCCAGACGCTCCTGCCGGCCGCCACCCTCCAGC
>CAZGYW010000365.1:0-3814 GCA_964530495.1 uncultured Anaerolineae bacterium | reverse complement strand
CCCTGTGCCTCGGCCTGATCGCCGCCCCCGCTGCCGCCCAGGATGGCGAGCCGCTCAAGATCGGCATCCTGACCGATCACACCGGCGCGCTGGCCCTCTACGGCTACGAGCTGACCCTGGGCTTCCAGCTTGGCCTGGAATTCGCCACTGACGGCGCGCTCCAGATCGGCGGGCGCCCGGTGGAAATCCTGATCCGGGACTACGCCAATGACGCCGACATCGCCGCCCAGCAGGCCCGCGAGCTGATCGAGGTTGATGGCGTCGAGGTGCTGGTTGGCGCGCCCAGCTCCGGCGTGACCGCCGGTCTGCAGCAGATCGCCAAGGACTTTGAAACCGTCCTGATGATGGGCCCCGCGGCAGCGGCCAGCCTGACGGCAGACACCTACAATGACTTCTCGTTCCGGGCCTGCCGCAACAGCTACCATGACGCCTACACCATCGCGGCCTGGGCCATCGAAAACGTTGGGGATACCTACGTGCAGCTGGCGGCGGACTACGCCTTCGGCCAGTCCTCAGTGCTGGCTTTTGAGCAGGCGTTTACGGAACTGGGCGGCACCTTCGCCCGCGAGCCAATCTACGCCCCGCTGGACACCACCGACTTCACCCCCTACGTCCAGGAAGTGCTGGACTCCGGCGCGGACGGCGTGATCACCACCTGGGCCGGCGCGTCCTCGATCACCCTCTTCCAGCAGTACCGGGAGCTGGGCGTCTTTGACCAGATGGCCTCGATCACGGGCTTCAACTCCAACGATATCGTCAAGGCCTTCAGCGGCCCGGCGGACATCGGCAACATCGGCCTGATCGTCTACCACTGGTCACTGCCCGACAACGCGATCAACGACTACCTGGTGGGCAACCACATCGCCCGCTACAACGACGTGCCCGACCTCTTCACCGAGTGCGGGTTCGCCAGCGCCCAGGCGGTTGTGTATGGCATCCAGAAGGCCATTGAGAACGGCGCGGACGCCCTGGACGCCACCCTGCCGGAAAACCTGATCCCGGCCCTGGAAGGGCTGGAATGGGACGGGCCGAAGGGCCACTACACCCTGCGGGCCGAAGACCACCAGGCGCTCCTGCCCAACTACGTGGTCAAGCTGATCACCCTCAGCGGGCGCTACCAGACCTTCTACGAGCTGGTGGACGAGGTCGGGCCGGAAGACTTCACGCTGCCCTGCCTGGCCCCCAACTGCGGCGGCTAACCGAGCTTCCAGCATCACCACAGCCAGGGGAGGTGGCGCTCACCTCCCCTGTTTCTGGCATAGCGAGCGCGAGGGCCGATGACTGAGACCATTCTGGAAACGCGCAACCTGCGCAAGGAGTTCGGCGGGCTGGTGGCGGTGGATGATGTCAGCCTGGCGGTGCGGGCCGGCACGCTGCACGCCATCATCGGGCCGAACGGCGCGGGCAAAACCACCTTCTTCAACCTGATCAGCGGCAACCTGCCCCCCACCCGCGGCCAGGTGCTCTACCGCGGACAGGACATCACCACCACCCCCCTCCACCGCCGCGCCCACCTGGGCATCGGGCGCTCCTTCCAGATCACGAACGTGTTCCCCAACCTGACCGTGCTGGAAAACGTCCGGCTCGCTGCCCAGGCCCGCGGCGGGGATAACTTCAGGATCTGGCGCTACTACCGCAGCTTCAGCGCCTACGAGCAGCGCGCGGCGGCCATCGTGCAGGAGGTCGGGCTGGGCGGCCGGGAGTACCACCTGGCGCGGCTGCTGCCGCATGGCGACAAGCGCAAGCTGGAGCTGGCGATCCTGCTGGCCCTGGAGCCGGACCTGCTCCTGCTGGACGAGCCGACGGCGGGCATGGCCTCCGAGCAGGTGCCAGAGCTGATGGCCATCATCCGCGGGATCAAAGACAGCGGCGGGCGCACGATCATGCTGGTGGAGCACAACATGAGCGTGATCATGGGCTTTTCCGACCGCATCTCCGTGATGCACCAGGGCATGCTGCTGGCCGAGGGCACGCCCGCCGAGATCGCCGCCAACGAGACCGTGCAGGATGCCTACCTGGGCCACCTGTACGGCGACTTCAGCGCGCTGGCCGGCACGGGGGAGGGGCGCCCATGACCACTGACAATGTGCTGGAAGTGCGCGCGATCAGCACTGACATCGGCCAGTTCCACATCCTCGAAAACGTGAGCGTCACCGTCCCGCGCGGCAGGATCACCGTCCTGCTGGGGCGCAACGGCGCGGGCAAAACCACCACGCTCAAGAGCATCATGGGCATCCACCCGCCGCACCGCGGCCAGGTCCTCTTTGAAGGCCAGGCGCTGACCGGCAGGCGTGTCCACGAGATCGCCCGGCTGGGCATCGGCTACGTGCCGGAGCACCGCGCCATCTTCCGCAACCTCTCCGTGGCGGAAAACCTCCAGCTGGCGGAGCAGCGGCCCGGCGACCTGGCCCGCAAGGAGGAGTTGATCTTCGGACTGTTCCCGGATTTGCAGCGGCTGGTCACGCTGGGCGGCGGACGGCTCTCCGGCGGGCAGCAGCAGATGCTGACCATCGCCCGCGCCCTGGTGCCGGATAACCGCCTGCTGCTCATCGACGAGCCAAGCGAAGGGCTGGCCCCCGTCCTGATCGAGCAGATGATGGCCGCCATCCGCGCCCTGAGCGCGCGCACCACCGTCCTGCTGGTGGAGCAGAACTTCCGCATGGCCAGCCAGCTGGCCGACCACTACGTCATCATTGACGAGGGCCGCTCGGTGCTCAGCGGGGAGATGGCCGACCTCGTCCATGACCGCGCGCTGATCCAGCGCTACCTCGGCGCCGCCTAGGAGGCAGACCATGATCCAGACCATCCGGGCCTCGCGCCCGGCGCGCACATGGCTGTTCATCGCGGTGTACCTGGCGGCGCTGCTGCTCTACAGCCTGGCCGATTTTGGCGTGGAAACGAGCGTTGTCACCGGCTTTTCCGGGCTGCTGCAGGGCATGCTGATCTTCATGGTCGCGGCCGGCTTCTCGATCATCTTCGGGCTGCTGGACGTACTCAACTTCGCCCAGGGCGGTTTCTTCATGGTCGGCGCGTACATCGGCGTGACGGTCTACAATGCCATCCCGCTGGCGGCCATGCCCCGCGAGCTGGCCTTCCTGGTCAGCCTGGGCGCGGCGGTGCTCGTCGGGATCGTCCTCGGCGCGCTCACGGAGCTGTTCCTGATCCGCCCGCTGTACGAGCGCCCGATCTTCACCCTGCTCCTCACCTTCGGGCTGTCCTCCGTCATCCGGGAGGTCGTGCAGCTGATCTGGGGGCCGGCCCCGCTCCAGCCGCCGACCGCCCCGGCCTCGCTCACCCGCCAGTTCGCGCTGTTCGGGCAGCAGTTTTCCGGCTACCGGCTGTTCATCATCGTCATCGGCCTGGGGATGATGGTCGGCGTGCTGATCCTCCTCAAGCGTACGCGGATCGGGATCATCATTCGCGCCGGGCTGGAAGACCCGGAAATGGTCCAGGCGCTGGGCATCAACGTGCGGCGCGTGTTCACGCTGGTATTCATCGTCGGGACGCTGGTCGCCACGCTGGGCGGGATGGTGGTGACGCCCTTCCGGGGGGCCTTCCTGGAGATGGGCGACGAATTCCTGTTCTCGGCGATCATCGTGGTCATCATCGGCGGGCTGGGCAGCTACGAGGGCACGGCCATCGCCAGCATCATCGTCGGCCTGACCCGCGCCCTGGCGGAGCGGGTGTCGCTCACGTACTTTGGCGCGCCGGTGCTGGCCGAGCTGTCGATCCTGGTGGTGATGGTGATCTTCTTACTGGTCCAGCCCCGCGGGCTGTTCGGACGGGAGGAGTGACGATGCGCGCTTCCTCAACG
>CAZGYW010000364.1:0-3840 GCA_964530495.1 uncultured Anaerolineae bacterium | reverse complement strand
CTGATGTTGACGGCAACCCGCGTGCCGGGCTGGACTGCTTCCCACTTGCTCTGGTAAGCCTGCAGGCCACGAACACGCCCGCCCAGCCCGCCGGGAACAACCTCGATCGCCTCGCCCACGGCCAGCCGTCCACCGGACAGCGTGCCGGTGACGACCGTCCCGAACCCGCTGATGGTGAACACCCGGTCAATCGGCAGGCGCGGATGTCCCTGGTCGATGCGCGGCGGGCGTCCGGCCAGCAAGTCCGCCAGCGCCTGCCGCAACTCCGCAATGCCGGCGCCCGTCCGGGCCGAGACGCGCACCAGCGGTGCATCCGCCAGGACGCTGCCCTGCAGCGCCTCGCGCAGCTCCATCTCCACCAGGTCGAGCCATTCCGGGTCGTGCACCAGGTCGATCTTGGTCAGGGCAATCACCCCACCCGGCACGCCCAGCAGGTTCAGAATGGCCAGGTGCTCGCGGGTCTGGGGCATCACACCCTCGTCCGCCGCCACCACGAACACCGTCGCGTCAATGCCCCCTACCCCGGCCAGCATGTTCTCAATAAAGTCGCGGTGGCCCGGCACATCAACCACGCCGACGACCTCATCCCCCGGCAGGGTGATCCACGCAAAGCCGAGATCGATCGTCATCTCGCGCTCTTTTTCCTCGCGCAAGCGGTCCGGATTGATCCCGGTCAGCGCTTCCACCAGGGTTGACTTGCCGTGGTCCACATGCCCGGCGGTTCCGATCACGTACATGCCCGCTTATCCTGTTCCCCGGCCCGGAACAAAAGGGCGTTCACAAAGGAACGCCCCGGCCAGAACCCGATCCCTGTGCAGCTAGCGGCCCATCTCCGGAAGCGGATTGCCGCCGTTATCCTTGCTGCGCTTGGTCACACCCTGCGTGTCAAACTCGTCCAGCAGCGATTGGTACTTTTCACGGTACAGGGCGAAGCGCGCCCGCTCCAGGCCCCACAGCCGATCCAGGCTCTCCCGCAGCGGCGGGATCTGGGCGGCCAGATCGCTGAGGCGCGTCACGTACCCTTCGAATTCCTTGTCGTGGCTGCGCCACGCTTCGTCATTGGTCAGTGTAAACTGCTTCCAGCGCTTCTGGTCATCGGCAGTCCAGGCGTTCCACTCCTGGCGGAAGCGGTCTTCGGAGAGGCGCTGCATCTCCGCAACCTCGTTGATCCGGCGCTCAAGCCGGTCGCTGATGCGCTCAAAATCGTCGATGATGCGCTTCATGTTGCGGTACGTTTCCGACCAGCTTTCAAAGCGCTGCATGTACGTCTGCATCTCTTCGTCGTAATTGCCGATCTTGCCTTCAAGCGCCACAAGCTGCTGGTCACGCTGCTGGATCGACAGCGTCTGCTGGTCGATGAACTGCTGGATCTGCTCGCGCCGGTCACGCTCTCCGCCCTGCATTTCCAGGATGCGCTTCTCGTTACGGAGGGCCATCTCCTCCAGCAGCTCGATCTTAGGACGAATCGCGTCAATCTGGCGCTGCTGCTCCGGAATCTCCGACTGCAGGTCGGAGACACGCCGCGAATCGGCGCGGCGCTGTTCTTCCAGAAATGCCAGGCGGCGATCCGGCTCTTCCAACTTCTTGCTCATATCCTCCATGCGCTGCTGCAGCGCCGGGATTGAGGAAGCCAGGCGATCCTGCTCGGCCCGCACCGAAGGCATCTGGTCAAAGGCGCGCTCGATCTTCTCCATGCGCTCGCCCAGCTCGCGTACCGGGCGCACCAAGCTGTCGCGGGCGATCGCGGCCCGGCGCTCGGTCTCGCGCTCCGCCGCCAGCCGCCGCGCCTCGCTCTGTTCCAGCAGCGTCGCCATTTCAGTCCGCAACTGGTTGATGATGTCGGCATCCTTGCCGGCGGGCAGGAACGCGCCGCGCAGCGAGGTCTGATCGCTCTCCACACCGTTCACGCGCCGGGTCAACTGGGTGATGGTCTCGGTCTGCTGCTGGAGCCGCTCCTCAAGCGCGGCAATGACGGCCTTGTCCTTGCGGCGCTCCTCATCCAGCCACTCGATCATCCGGGCGACCTGATTCATGTCCATGAGTCTGCATCCTTCCAACGGACCTCGCCGGGCTGCGCCGCCAGTGCCGGGCTTCCCGGGGCTGCCTGTTGCCGTCCGTAATGGCAGCCGTTTTCTGCCCGCATTATAACCGATCCCTCCGGTGGCGGGCAGGCCGCACTTGAGTCTCTCACCCGCCCCCCATCTTGCGCTATACTCCCCTCCATGATGCGCATCGGACTTGACGCACGCCTGAACTACTACCGTCAGGGCGGCATCGCGGCCTACACCCGCCATGTGATCGCCGGTCTGGCGGCCATCGATTCGCAAAGCGACTACCGTATCCTGCACAATTACCGGGATGCGGAGACTCTGGCGCCGGGGGCGAACTTCCGGCGGGTGAATACCTGGACGCCCAGCCATCACCGCCTGGAACGCTGGGCACTGGCCACGGAGCTGGCTCCGCTCCGGCTGGATGTGCTGCACAGCCCGGACTTCATCCCACCGCAGTGGGGTGCGCGGCGCTACGTGATCACTGTCCACGACCTCAACTTCCTGCTCTACCCGCAGTTTCTCACCCTCGAAAGCCGCCGCTACTACAACGACCAGATCACCCGCGCCGTCCGGCAGGCCGATCACATCCTGGCCTGTTCGGAAGCGACCCGGGCTGACCTGATCGCCATGCTGGACGTCCTTCCGGAGAAGATCACGGTTCACCTTGAGGGCGTTGACCCGGCCTTTCGCCCGCTGGACGCGGCCGCAGTCACCGCTGCCCGTCAGGCCCTTGACCTGCCGGAGCGCTACCTGCTCTTTGTGGGCACTTTCGAGCCGCGCAAGAACATACCGGGGCTGCTGGCGGCCTACCGCCTGCTGCGCGACCAGTTGCCGGACGCTCCCCCGCTGGTGCTGGCCGGACGGCGCGGCTGGTTGTTTGAGGAAACCTTCGCCCGGGTGGATGAGCTGGCCCTTCGTCCGCATGTGCTATGGCGAGACAACGTGCCGCAGGCGTGGATGGCGGCCCTGTACAACGGCGCGACGCTGCTCCTGATGCCTTCGTTTTACGAGGGTTTCGGCCTGCCCCCGCTGGAAGCGATGGCCTGCGGCACCCCAACCATCGTCGCCAACCGCAGTTCGCTGCCGGAGGTTGTGGGCGAGGCCGGGCTGCTCGTTAACCCGGACGACCCGGCGGACATCGCGGCGGCAATGGCGCGTCTGCTGGCCGACCCCGCGCTGCATGACCGGCTCCGCCGGGCCGGGCTGGCCCGTGCGGCGCAGTTCACCTGGGCGCAAACCAGCGCCATCGTTCACCGCGTCTATCAGCAGGTCATGCGCGCCTGATCACCGCGCAGCAGGAGGCTCCGGTTTTGCGTGTTCTGTTCCTGACATCCGAGCTACCGTACCCCCCTTACGCGGGCGCGCCGCTGCGCAACTTCGGCCTGATCGAGGGCCTGGCAGCCGAGCATGAGATCTGGCTACTGTCCTTTCACAGCCAGCCACTGCTGCCGGTCGACCAGACGCCGCTCGCCACCCTGTGCGCTCAGGTCGGCACGCTGCCCCGCCCGGAACGGACGCGCTCCGACCGCGTGCGCGATCTGCTCACCGGTCAGGCAGATATCGCCGGGCGCTTCCGATCGGCGGAGTTCTCCGCGCACCTGCGGGAGTGGCTGGAGCGCACGCCGTTCGATCTTGTTCAGATCGAAAATCTCGAAATGGCGATCTACCTGCCGGAGATCAGGGCTATTCAGCCACGAACGCCGGTCATCTTCGACGCGCACAACGCCGAATATGCGCTCCAGCAGCAGATCGGAAGAGCACACGTCTGAACTCCAGTCACCGCTCATTA
>CAZGYW010000363.1:0-3843 GCA_964530495.1 uncultured Anaerolineae bacterium | reverse complement strand
CTGACCACGTACACCTGCCAGGCGCCGCAGGCCAACATCGTGTTTACGCCGGAAGCGCCGGGCCACATCCTGCCGCTGCCGTTGGGGGCCGGGCAGACCATCATCGCCCAGAAAGACGCCTTCATGTGCGCGGAAGATAGCGTGACGCTGGAAATGCACTTCCGCAAACGGCTGGGGGCGGGCCTGTTCGGCGGGGAAGGATTCATCCTGCAGAAGCTGACCGGGCCGGGGACGGCCTTCGTGGAGATCGCGGGGGAGGTGCGCCAGTACCAGCTCCAGCCGGGGCAGATCATGAAGGTGGACCCGGGGCATATCGCCATGTACGAACCGACGGTGAATTATGACATCGAGATGGTGCGCGGGGTGACCAACGTGCTGTTCGGCGGGGAGGGGTTGTTCCTGGCGACGCTGCGCGGGCCGGGCCGGGTGTGGCTGCAGACGATGCCACTGGCCAACCTGGCGGCGTCCATCCGGCGCTACATCCCCACCAGCAGCTAACGCGTGCTTGTTCACCAGCGGCCGGCGCGCAGACAGTCCTCGAGTCTGCGCGCCGGTGTGATTCAGGGCCGGGCAGCGGTGCGCGGCGGCCCGGCATAGTGCCGGGTGTACAGGTCGCCCAGCAGATCGCCGAGCCAGGCCTGGAAGACCTCGTTGCTGACATCAAACAACACACTGCTGCGGCTGCCGCATGCCGCGCACTGGCATAGCAGCTCGTTGAGACCCTCGCCCGCCCGGTCAATGTGCGCGGCGACGCGCAGGCTTCCGCCACAGTCCGGGCAGGTAGCGTGTTTCGTGTAGAAATACTGGCAGGCGATATCCTGCGCGATCAGGTAGCCTTCCGGCGTGGGCGCGTAGAGATCGGCGGTTCGCCGGGGGTTGGCCCCTGGATCGCTTCCCGGCGTCCCTGACGGGGACGCATCAGCGCGCTGCCGGCGGCTCATTCCGCCTCATCCCGCGCGATTCCGGCGATCCGGGGGGCGAGGATCGCTTTCAGACCATCGACGGTGACGCGCAGGTTCACCCCGCGCTGGCCGGCGCTGATCAGGATGGCTGTGTGCGTCTCCGCGCTGGAGTCCAGCACGACCGGCCAGCGTTTGGCCAGCAGGGCCAGCGGGCTGATCCCGCCGACCTTGAGGCCGGTGAGCCGCTCGGCGTCAGCGTGGGCGGCCATGGTCATCTTCTTCTCGCCCAGGGCGGCGGCCAGCGCCTTCAGGTCGAGCGTGGCAGGGCCGGGGATGATGGCCAGCACCGGCCTGCCATCCGCTTTCTGCGCGACCAGCGTCTTGAACACCGTCGCCGGGGGGACGCCAACCGCTTCGGCGACCCCCACGGCGCTGTGAATCTCCGCGGAGAATTCAAAGACCTCATACGGGATGCCATGCTGATCGAGCACGCGCATCGCATTCAGTTTTCTGTCCTGCCGGGGCACGGTCAGCGCGTCTCCTGGTAGTGCTCGCCCAGGTAGCCGAACGAATCGCCGCCGGGGGTGTAGAGGCCATCCCCCTGGACAATCCACTGCTTCTCGCCGTTCTGGGCGTAGACGACGCCGTTTTGCAGGTAGCCGGTCCGGGTTTCGTTAAGATCGTAGATCACGTCACCGATCAGGTATCCGAACAACTCGCCGTTCTTGTCGTAGATGCCTCTCTTGAGCATGGTTTTCTCCTTTCGGACAGACACGTGCGGGAGTGGCTCTGCTGCGTGTGAAACGGCCCCGGTCGGGCGCGCCATGACGTGCCGCGCCGGGCTTGCACCTAATCCTGTGTCCTTCAAGTATAGCCGCCGGGGTTATTACTTGTAAACCAACTTCTGGATGCGGTCCAGCAGGCCGGGGAAGAGGGTCGCCGCCAGGATGAAGCCGTAATCCAGTGGGCGCAGCACCAGCGTGCGCGGGCGGCGGGAGGTTGCCGCCACCAGCCGCCGGGCCACGAACTCGGCAGACATGGTGGGCAGCTTGCTGGCGACGCGACCGGGGCGTCCGAGCCGCCGGGCTGCAAATTCGGTGTGCGTTTGCCCGAGGATCACATTGGTGACGTGGATGCCGGCATCCGCCAGCTCCGGGCGCAGGGCGCGGGCCAGCCCGTTCACGAAGCTCTTGGTGGCGCCGTACATGGCGGCGAAGGGAGCCGGGGCGACTCCCGCCACCGACGAAATCAGGAAGATGTGCCCGCCGTGACCGGACGCCCGCATGGCGGGGACGGCCGCGCGGACGCTGTGCAGCACCCCGGTGATGTTGACCTGGAGCAGGGTCTCCAGGTCCCCCCAGTCCGCTTCCACCAGCGCGCCACGCTGCCCCACGCCCGCATTGGCCACCAGGATGTCCAGGCGCCCCCAGCGGGTGAGTGCCTCCTGCACGGCGCGCGTCACATCCTCCGCCTGCGTGACATCGCCCACAAGCGGCAGCACTTCGCCCGGCAGGGCGCGGGCCGCTTCCGCCAGCGCGTCCAGCCGGTCGGCCCGGCGGGCGAAGGCGGCCACCCGGCCACCCCGCCGCGCGAATTCCAGGGCTGTGGCGTAGCCGATGCCGGATGATGCCCCGGTGATCAGCATGACCCGTTGCTCATTCGTCGTTGGCATGATGGCAGAGACCTTTCCGCGCCGCCCGGTCAGCCCGCAAGCGTTCCAGCTAGAAGTAGATCGGGTTGGTCCAGGCCCGGCCGCCGTGCGCGTCCCGCACGGTGACGCGGCAGTACGGCGCCTTGATGTTTTGCAGGGGCAGCGTGGCTTCGATCAGACCCGGGCCGGATGTGTATTCGGCCTGCCAGCCCGAACCGGTGACCATGATGCGGCTGGCCGGCGTGCAGCGGATGGTGATCGACTCACCGGGACTGACCTGCACGTCGAGAATACGAGGCCCGGTGCTGGAGTAGTAGTGCCCGGCCTTGAGCGCCGCCAGGATCGCTTCCGGTTCCAGGGCCTCCGCTTTGACGTGGACCCAGCCGCGCAGTGCGTCGGCCCGCGTGCCGTCGATGTGCGCGTCGTCGGTCGCCAGGGCGTAATAACGGTGGCCCTGTTCCAGCAGGCGATCGAGCATGTACCAGCTTTCGGCGCGGTCGTTGTGATCCTCGGTGTCGCCGTTGTAGGTTTCGATGGCGTGGACCGGCCCCAGGGAGAGGGCATCGGCTTCGCTGAGGTTGTACCAGTTCGGGTGGGCGATGGCCACGTACGCGCCGGCTTCCAGCGCGCGCGCCGCGACCTGCGGGCCGGTCTCGCCCGGCGGGTAGGGCGCGAAGTCCAGCGGCAGGCCGACCGCGAGAATGTGCCACAGCAGGCCATTCTCGATGCGGCCGGTGTGCAGCTCCGCCCCGATCAGGGTGGTGAAATCCGCCGTGCGGAACGGGCGCGTATCGGCGATGGCGTAGCTGTAGCGCTCCATGAAGTGTTCGGTGAGCGCCAGGAAGTCATAGCCGCTTTCGCGGTAGAGCTGGCAGACCTGCTGCGGGCTGAGCTTGCCATCAGAGAGGGTGGAATGGGTGTGCAGGTTGCCGCGCCAGAAGCGGCCGGGCCTGTCAAACGGAAGCGACTTCATACGGGAGGGCCTCTTTTCAGGTGAGAAGATGCACGGTTCAGATGCCGGGCGACCGGCGGGTCATATTCAGGAGGATTTCTCGTAAAGCTCCACGAGCACGCCCCCGGTGCTGCGCGGGTGGACAAAAGCGTAACGCGTGCCGTCTTCACGGACACGCGGAGTTTCGTTGATCAGCTCGATGCCGCGCGCCCGCAGGTTGGCGAGCATGACGTCGATGTCATCCACGGCAAAGCACAGGTGGTGCAGGCCGGGGCCGCGCCTGGCCAGGTAACGCGCGATACCGCTGTCCGGCGTTGTTGGCTCCAGCAACTCGATTT
>CAZGYW010000362.1:0-3847 GCA_964530495.1 uncultured Anaerolineae bacterium | reverse complement strand
ACTGAGGGCCAAAGCGCAGCATGACACCACGGGACTACTACGAAACGCTGGGCGTCGCCCGCGACGCCAGCACCCAGGACATCAAGAAAGCATTCCGCCGGCTCGCCCAGAAGTATCACCCGGACGTCAGCGAAGAGCCGGATGCCGAGGAGCGCTTCAAGGAGATCAATGACGCCTACCAGGTGCTCAGCGATTCGGACAAGCGTGCCCGCTATGACCGCTTCGGCCATGCCGGGGTCAACGGCAATTCGGGCTTTGGCGGCTACTCCGACTTCGCCGGATTTGACATCTTCGAGGACCTCTTCGCCGGGTTCACCGGCGGGCGGCGGCCCGGCGCGCAGCGCCAGGGACCGCGCCAGGGCCGTGACCTGACCTACGAGCTGGCGATCAGCTTTGAAGAAGCCGTCTTCGGCGCCGAAAAAGAGATCGAGCTTACCCGCCTGGAAGTCTGTGACGAGTGCGACGGCAGCGGCTCCGAGCCGGGCACAACCCCGGTGCGCTGCCCGGACTGCGGGGGCAGCGGCGAGGTGCGCCAGGTCCGCCAGACCTTCCTCGGCTCCATGATCAGCGTCAACACCTGCCCGCGCTGTAAGGGCCGCGGCGAGATTATCCAGACTCCGTGCCACAAGTGCTCCGGCTCCGGCAAGATGCGCGTCACCCGCACGCTGAAGGTGACCGTCCCGGCCGGCGTGGACGAGGGCATGAAGATCCGGATCGCGAGCGAGGGTGAGCCAGGCGACCTGGGCGGCCCGCCCGGTCACCTGTACGTCCTGATCCGGGTTCGTGAGCACCAGTATTTCAAGCGGCGCAACGACGATATCCTGCTGGAGATCACGGTCAACGTGGCCCAGGCGGCGCTGGGTGATACCATCGCCGTCCCCACCGTGGATGGCGACAATGAGCTGAAGATCCCGCCCGGCACGCAGACCGGGGAATCGTTCCGGCTGCGTGGCAAGGGCTTCCCGCGCCTGCGGCGGGATGGCACCAGCGCCGGGCGCGGCGACCAGTGGGTGATCGTCCAGGTTGTCGTCCCGAAGAACCTCACTGACAGACAGCGCGTGCTCTTTGAGGAGTTGGCCGCCACCCTGGACACCACCGTCGTCCCGCCTCAGAACAAGGGGTTCTTCGACCGTGTGCTGGATTTCCTGAGCGGCGAGCCGAACTGATCCCGGACTTCGCGCGCTGCCCACTTTTCCGTACGGAGTTGTCTGGCCAGGAGGGGATGTGCGATGAACAGAGCAAGCAGGGTTGTCGTCAGCATTTTCGGGGTGGCTGTGTTGCTGGCCATCGTTGCCCTGTCCGCCGGTGAACCGGCGCCCGCTACCGCGCAGCTGGCCGGCAGCGACATGCGCCAGTTGCTCAACGACCTGTGGGACCGCACCCTGTCGGACCTCAGCGGCGAAACCATCTCCAATTTCACGTTTACCGTCACCTTCAAAACATCGATCTCCGGGCTCGGCAACAGCGTCACCTTTGGCCAGAACCTTAACTCCCTGGAGTTGCGCGAAGCGGGCGCGGATTACTTCTGCACCGCCCGCAAGTTCAGCCGCAACACCAACGTGGACTGCATCCCGTTCGAGAACGTCTCGACGATCTCCTTTACCGAACGGTAAGCAGTGCCGCGCCTGCCCCCTGTGCACTACCGGCCCGGCGGGAGGTCGTCCCCTGCCGGGCACATGCTGAGAAGAGGAAGCGAAGAACCTGATGGATTGGATTGAAGTCGCGCTGGAAACCAGCGGTGAAGTCGCAGAAGCCATCGCCGACCTGCTGCAGCAGTACGGCTACCAGGGCGTAGCCATCGAGCAGCTAGGCATCAACGGTGACGCCTGGGAAGAGGACGTGAAGTTCCTGCCGGCCCGGGTAACCGTCCGCGCTTACCTGCCGGACGATGCCGATGCCCCGGAGCTGCAGCGCAAGCTGGAGGATGGGCTGCGCTACCTGCACCAGATCACGCCATCCGTCCCCCTGCAGCCGGTTTACGGAGTCGTCAAAGAAGAGGACTGGGCGGAAGCCTGGAAGGTGCACTACAAGCCGCTGCGCGTTGGTGACGACTTCTTCATCCGCCCGGAGTGGACGGATGTGGAGCCTGGCCCGGAAGACATCGAGATCGTGCTGGACCCCGGCATGGCCTTCGGGACGGGCACCCACCCCAGCACCCAGCTCTGCCTGATCGCCCTGGAGCACCAGGAAGTGGCGGGCAAACAGGTGCTTGATCTGGGCTGTGGCTCCGGCATCCTGGGAATCGCGGCGGCCCGCCTGGGCGCGGCGGCGATCCGCGCCGTCGACAACGACCCGATCGCGATCACGGCCACCGCCAATAATGCAACGCTCAACGGCCTGCTGGACCGCTTCACGCTCACCGAGGGCAGCCTGGCCGGGCTGCTGGCGGAAGGCGCGCGCTTCGACATCATCCTCGTCAACATCCTGGCGAAAGTGATCACCCCGATGTGTGACAGCGGCTTGGGGAGTATCGTCAACCCCGGCGGGCTGGCGATCTTCAGCGGCCTGATCGAGGAGCAGGCGGACGACGTGGAAGCCGCCCTGCGCCGCGCCGGCCTGACGCCAGTCAGGCGCCACCAGATGGCCGACTGGATCGGGATCGAAGCCCGCAAGGCATAGCCACCACGCTTTTCAATGCAAAGGCCGCGGGAAGCGTCTCCTCCGCGGCCTTGTGCTTGCGAGTGTCTCACCTCAAGAACTGCCATTCTCCTTATGCCGCGTGCCAACCAGCCGCCCGTCACGCAGCTCGTGCACGACATCCGCTTCCTCCATCACCTGTGGATCGTGGGTCACAACCACAACGGTGATGCCCTCCTCCGTCACCAGCCGCCGCAGCAGTCCCAGGATACGCCGCCCGGTCATGCTGTCCAGCTGGCCGGTCGGCTCGTCAGCCAGAATCAGCCGGGGACGGGAAGCCAGCGCCCGCGCCAGGGCCACGCGCTGCTGCTCCCCGCCGCTCAGCTCGTACGGGCGGTGCCGCGCCCGCTCGGTCAGCTCCACCCAGGCCAGCGCGGCGCGCACCCGCTCCTGGCGCTCCCGGTTCGGGAAGCGTCGCATGCGCAGCGGCACGCCCACGTTCTCCTCCGCGCTGAGCAGCGGCAGCAGCCCGAACGACTGAAACACAAACCCGATCGCGTCCCGGCGCAGGGTCAGCCGCGCCTGCTCATCCAGGTCAGCCAGCCTGCTACCGTCCACCCACACCGCGCCCTGTGTAGGCTCGTCCAGCCCGGCGATCAGGTTGAGCAGCGTGGTCTTGCCGGAGCCGGAGCGCCCCACAATCGCGGTCATGCGCCCGGGATAGACCTCCAGCGAAACGTCGTTGATGGCGTGAATGTCCTCCCCGCCCAGGTGGTAAACCCGGTGCAGACCCTCAACTTTGATGATCGGTAGCTCGGCGCTCATGGCTGGCGATCCTTCCGCTCCGCCCCGTCCTGCCCGTTGCGGTCGGGGTAAACGCCCACGTGATCATCGCGCAGGGCCAGCTTGACCCGATCCTTCATGTCCAGCGCCTCCACGTAGGCCTGGGGCAGTTGCAGCCGCCCGTAGCGGTCGAGAATGGCAAACTCCTCCTCGGTCAGCGGCAGGCCATCCTCGCCCCGGCGGCGCAGCACCTCGATGCTCGTCCGCCCATCGCGGAAGCCCACCACCCGGTCGACCCGGCTGGCGACCGCGTAATCGTGGGTCACGATCACTACGGTGACGTCCGTCTCCGCGTTCAGGGCGCGCAGCGCCTCAAAGATCGTGGTTGCCGCCTCGCTGTCCACCTCGCCGGTCGGCTCGTCCGCCAGCAGGAGCGCAGGCCGAGATCGGAAGAGCGTCGTGTAGGGAAAGAGTGTAGGATAGGGTG
>CAZGYW010000361.1:0-3849 GCA_964530495.1 uncultured Anaerolineae bacterium | reverse complement strand
GAAAGGAGGCGCCTGGCGGGGAGAGAGCACACTTCGTGTTGTGTAGTACGCAGGGCGGGAGAAAGCGCCGCTCGGTGCTGTGGCTGATTGATTGGCCGCCTGGCAGGCAGAGTGTGATACACTCAAGTCATAGGCAGGGCACCCGGACGCCGTTCTGCTTGTTTGCCTGACCGGTTCAAAAGAATAGAGGATAGGGAGAGAAACATGCGCAACTTGTTTAGTCGGTACAACCTCATTACCCTTGTCGTCCTGCTGGCGATGCTCGTCCCCTCGGTGGCGATCTTTGCCCAGGATGGCGACCAGATCACGATCTCGATTATCGGTCTGGAAGTCGTCCCCGAAGAGCGCGAGACCCCGCTGGCGATTGCCAAGCAGGAAGCGCGCACCCGCTTCATGGAAGCGCACCCGAACGTATTCGTAGAGTCGCGTGAATCGCCGCCCGAGTTCGACACCCAGCTGCTCGTCGACCTGGCGGCCGGCACCGCGCCTGACGTCTGGTACCAGGACGCCTCCACCGCCGCCCGGCTGGTGAACGCCGGCAATATCCTGGATATGAATGTCTGCCTGGAGCTTGTCCCTGAGCTGACGATCGATCGGTTCTCCGAAGGTATGCTGGACATGCACCTGCGCGACACCGGCGAGCTGTGGGGTGTGCCCGATGGTGGTACGCCGATGGTGATGTACTACAACCCCGAGGCAGTCGCCGGGGCTGGCGTTGAGATGCCTACCTCCGAGTGGACCTGGGACGAATTCCTGACCTTTGCCCAGATGGTTACGCTGGACAGCGAAGGCCGCAACCGGCTGGACCCGGACTTCGATGAGGAGAACGTGGTGCAGTGGGGCTTCCGCGCCCGCAAGTATACCTTTGAGTGGATCTACTGGCTGTGGCAGAACGGTGGCGACGTGATTTCGCCTGATCTGACCACCGCCGATGGATACCTGAATTCGCCGGAGAGCATCGAGGCCATCACGTTCCTGCGCGACCTGGTGCTGGAACACGGTGTTGCCCCTGAGCCTGCGGCCCTGGATCAACTCAGCCAGCAGTTTGGCTTCCTGGAAAGCTTCCTGCGCGGCGAGGTTGTGATGTTCCCGCGCGGTCACTGGGAACTGGTCGGTCTGGCCACCCAGGAAAGCTATGAGCCGGGGCGTGTGGCTGTGGTCGGCAACCCCAGCAAGGTCAATGACGCCACCGTGATCTACGAGTCCGGCTGGTTCATCAATGCGGCCGTGGCTGACGATCCGGACAAGCTCCTGGCTTCCTGCCAGCTGGTGGAAGAACTGACCGGCGTTGAATATCAGAGCACCAAGGCAGTCACCGGGCTGGAGATTTCGGCCAACCGTGAAGCCGCCGCTGGCTCTGTCGAATCCTCGCCCTGGCCGGAGCTTGAAGCCGTGTTCGTGGCTGAGGCCGAGAACGGCCGCCGCAACTACGGCTCGATCTATGCCGACTGGCCGGTGGTGGAAGGCATCCTCGACCTGATGATGGAAAACATCCTGGCCGGGGCCGATGTTGAGGAAGAAGTGGCAGCCGCTGTTGAAGAGATCAACCGCGAGCTGGCGCGTTCCGGTGGCTAACGCGCTTCTGCGCTAACCGCTTAGTGACAGGCCGCCGGGGCAACCTGGCGGCCTGTTTGAGCCTGACGGGGGCCACGGTCTCACGCGAGGAGTCGAGAAAAGGCACACAACTATGGCAACTCAGTCTATGCTGGATCGGCCGTTCTTCAGGCAGGGGCCCGGCTGGTGGCGGCATTTCTGGAGCCGGTCCAATGAGCGGGTAGGATACCTCTTCATCCTGCCGTCGTTCCTGCACCTGATCCTGTTCCTGGTCGTCCCGCTGGTGTTCAGCTTCTTCCTGTCGTTCACGGACTGGCGCGGCACCAATTTCTACAATGCGCCGTATGTGGGGCTGGCGAATTACGAATTTATGCTTGGCGATAAGCGCTGGTGGAACGCCATGCTCAACTCTGGCTATTTCACCCTGCTGTCCGTCCCGTTCGGGATGGCCATCAGCCTGCTGATCGCGCTGGTGATGAACATGAAGCTGCGCGGGAGATATTTCTTCCGCACGCTGTTCTTTATGCCCAACATTTCCTCCTGGGTAGCGGTGTCGGTCATCTGGATCACGCTGCTGGACCCGAAGGCCGGAATCGTCAACTACCTGCTGCAATCTATCGGGCTGCCAGAAGTCAACTGGCTTGGCGACCCGGCGTCAGCGATGCCCAGCCTGGTGCTGATCACGATCTGGAAGGGCGCGGGGTTCCAGATGATCATCTGGCTGGCCGGGCTGCAGGCCATCCCGCAGGAACTCTATGAAGCGGCGGCGATTGATGGCGCTAACCCCTGGCAGTCCTTCTGGGGGCTGACCCTGCCGCTGCTCAAGCCCACGACGTTCTTCCTGCTGATCACGGGCGTCATCGGCTCGTTCCAGGTCTTTTCCTCGGTATACGTGATTACCGGGGGCGGCCCGCGCGGCGCGACGGACGTGGCCGTGCACCGCATTTACCTGCGCGCGTTCGAGAGCTTCGATATGGGGTATGCCTCGGCGCTGGCCTGGGTGTTGTTCGCCGTGATCTTTGTGTTCACGGTGCTGCAGGTCGTTTATATGCGCCGGCGCGAAGAAGAGGCGACGTTCTAGCGGCTGGTCATGGCCGTGATCGACGGCACTGATGACAGGTTATTCGTCCCGGAGGAACTGGTATGGTACGACAAAGACGCTGGTGGGATCTTCCCGTGAGTATTCTGGGCTATGCGGTGCTGATCGCCGTGGCCCTGATGATGGTCATCCCCTTCATCTGGATGGTCTCAACCTCCATGAAACCGTCAGGCAGTGAGTTCGCTTATCCGCCGGAATTGCTGCCAAAGGCGATTGACTTCTCAAATTACGTTGATCTTTTCACACTGGTCCCGTTTGGTCGCTATTTCGTCAACACGATGATCGTGACGTTCTTCACGGTGGCGGGGCAGTTGATTATCTGCTCGATGGCGGCTTACGGGTTCTCGCGGCTGCGCTTCGCCGGGCGCGATACGGTCTTCGTGCTGTACCTGGCGACGATGATGATCCCGTTCCAGATCACGCTGATCCCGCTCTTCCTGATCGTGTTCCGCCTGGGCTGGGTGAACAGCTACCAGGGCCTGATCGTCCCGGGGTTGTCCAGCGTGTTCGGTATCTTCCTGCTGCGCCAGTCGTTCCTGGGCGTGCCGCAGGATTATCACGATGCCGCGCGCATTGACGGCGCCGGCGAGTGGACGATCTTCACCCGTGTGTTTCTGCCACTGACCGGCCCATCCCTGACCACGCTGGCCGTGCTGGCCTTCATGGGCACGTGGACCGACCTGCTGTGGCCGCTGCTGATTGCCCGTTCCCAGGAGATCCGTACCCTGGAGCTTGGCCTGGCGTATTTCAACGCCAACACGACCGCCTTCCGCCAGACGAACTGGCCGATGGTGATGGCGGCGGCGGTGGTGGTCATGCTGCCGGTGCTGCTCGTATACGTTTTCGCCCAACGTTACATTGTCCAGGGCATTTCGATGAGCGGGATCAAGGGCTAGCGCGTAACATCACGCCAGCGCTGCACACCATTCGGGAGGCGACCCAGCCGTGAGACAATGGCACAATGATCTGGCGGACAGCCTGCACCTGGGCGGCGAATGGGCGTTCGCGCTGGGCGACCGGCAGGGCGTCATTCACTTACCCGGCTGCTGGGAGGCGCAGGGTTACCCCCGCCGGGAGGATGGCCCGGCGATCTTCCGGCGGATGGTGAGCATCCCGGCCGGATGGTCCGGGCGTACGATCCAACTCCAGGCTGACGCGGTCAGCTATTACGTCGAGGTGGAGGTGAACGGCCAGCC
>CAZGYW010000360.1:0-3857 GCA_964530495.1 uncultured Anaerolineae bacterium | reverse complement strand
GCCCGCAGGTGCCCGCCCCGGCGATGACCCGCGCATCATTGTACGGGGAGATGTACGTGCGGCCCTCGGCCTGCTCCAGGTGGCGGGCGTGCTGCTCGGCGTAGTCGTAGAAGTCACCGTGGAGGACGACATCCGCGCCGTAGCGGCGGGTGCCTTCCACTTTGCGCCGGGGCGTGTGGGTGGGCATCACAATTTTGGCGGCCAGCCCGAAGTGCCGGGCGGCGTAGGCCAGCGCCTGGGCATGGTTGCCGCTGGAGGCGGTGACGATCCCCCGGGCGCGGGCCGCGTCGTCCAGGCTCAGCAGGGCGTTGAACGCGCCGCGCACCTTGAAGCTGTGGGTGGGATTGACCTGCTCCAGCTTGAGCCACACGTCCGGACCCAGACCGGGCGCGGCTTCGAGCGGCGTCGGGGTGACGTAGGGGCGGATGCGGGCGCGGGCGGCGATGATGTCCTGCAGGGAGACGGTCATGGGCGGGAGTCCTGAGCGGAGGCTTTGAGGCCGCTGCCGGTCAGCGGCACGAGGATCTCGGCCAGCCGTCCGACCACGGCATGCACCGCGGGCAGGGCGGCGACCGGGACGGCACTGGTCGGTTCCACGAACAGGCCGCGCGCGGCGAGCGCCTTCCGGGCGGCGCGGATGCTGTCCTCATCTACCCGGAAGGCGGCGCCGTCCGTCTCCCGGATGGCCCCCAGGATCCGGCGGCTGCGCAGCGGGCGGGCGATGCGAATGCCGTCGGCGATCGTGTCGCCGCCGGGCGCGGGTGCGTCAACCTCGTCCGCCCCGGCTTCCCAGGCGGTCACAATCGGGTCGAACGCGGCGCTCTGGACGGCGAAGAAGCGCGGCATCGCGGGAATGACTCCCGCCTGGTGTAGCGCCCGGAAGCCGTCATAAAGCCCCAGGAACAGCCCGCCCTGGCCAACCGGGCACACGACCGCGCCCGGCGCACGTTCGCCCATCTGCTCCCAGACCTCCCAGGCGCCGGTCATCAGCCCGGCGATGAAGTACGGGTTCCAGGCGTGGCTGGCATAAGTGGCGGTGGCCGCGGCGGCCTCGACCGCATCCGTGACCGCCTGGCGCGGCCCTTCCACCGCGACCAGCGTCGCCCCGAACTGCGCGATCTGGTCTTTCTTGGCCCCCGCTGCCCCGGCTGGGACGAAAATCCGGCAGGCCATCCCGATGCCCCCGGCATAGGCCGCGATCGACGCGCCGGCGTTGCCGGATGAGTCTTCAACGACGGTTTCCGCGCCATGTTCGAGCAGGTGGTTGAGCAGCACGGCACTGCCCCGATCCTTGTAGGAACCGGTCGGCAGCAGGTACTCTAGCTTGGCCAGGAACGGCACGCCGCCGATGCTGGTCGGGACGAGCGGCGTCATCCCCTCGCCCAGGCTGAAGCGGCGGTGAACCGGCAGCAGCGCGGCATAGCGCCACAGCGACCATTCGTGCTGGCGGATGGCCGCCGGGTCAAAAGCGGGCAGCCCTGCCAGGTGCAGGAGGCCGCCGCAGGCCGGGCAGCGCCAGTCCAGCGGCGCGGCGGACGCGCCACAGGCATCACAGATCAGCGCAGGATGGGTGTCAGGCACGGTCAGGCTCCCGTTCACATGTCGGGTGGCAGAGTCCACTCGCAGGTGTCATAGCCAATGATGTCACCGAATTCGGAATGCCCGTTGGCGCAGCGCCACAGCGCGATGATCGCGCCCCCGCAGCCGGTCGTTTCGTGGTACGGGATCAGGACTGCGGGCTGATCGCAGCGGTCGCAGGGCCGCGTTTCCGCCGGGGGCGGTGGGCTGGGGTGGGTGGCTGGCATGAATGCGCTCCCTTTCTCGGTTAGATTGTCGGTACTGCCGCCAGGGCAGACTCTACGGATACTTACGGTTGAGCATGCGCGGGTAGGGAATTGTCTCGCGGATATGCGGCAGGCCGCAGATCCAGGCGACGACGCGCTCCACACCCAGCCCGAACCCGGCGTGCGGGACGCTGCCGAAGCGGCGCAGGTCGATGTACCAGCGGTAGGCTTCCTCCGAGATGCCCATCGTCTTGACGCGCCGGGCCATCAGCTCGGGGTCGAAGATGCGCTCGCTGCCGCCGGTGATCTCGCCGTAGCCTTCCGGCGCGAGCAGGTCGGTGCAGTTCACGACGTTCGGGTTGTCCTTGTTTGGTTCCATGTAGAAGGCTTTGGCTTCCACCGGGTAGTGGGTGACGAACACCGGCTTATCGAACATCCCGGCAATGACGGTTTCATGGGCCGCGCCGAAGTCATCACCCCACTGGATCTCCAGGTCGCGCTTCAACTCCGGGTCTTCGGTCTCGGCGTATACCTTTTGCAGGCGTTCCACCGCTTCGGTGTAGGTGATGCGTGGGAACGGCGGCTGGATGGTGACCAGCCGGGAGGTGTCGCGTTCCAGGATGGCCAGTTCCTGCTGGTGTTTGGCCAGCACCGTCTGGATGATATACGACACAAATTCCTCTTCCATCCCGATCAGCGCATCCAGGTTGAAGAAGGCCATCTCCGGCTCGACCATCCAGAATTCCATCAGGTGGCGGCGGGTCTTGGACTTCTCCGCGCGGAAGGTCGGGCCGAAACAGTAGACCTTGCCGTGGGCGGCCATGTTGACCTCGTTGTAAAGCTGCCCGGTCTGGGCCAGGTACGCCGGCTCGCCGAAGTAGTCGATCTCGAACAGGGTGGTGGTGTTTTCGCCGGCGGCGGGGGTCAGGATCGGCGTATCGACCAGCAGGTAGCCATGGTCGTCCAGCCAGTCGCGGATGGCCTTGATGATCGTGGCCCGGATGCGCAGGATCGCCCACTGGCGCGTGGAGCGCAGCCAGAGGTGGCGGTTGTCCATCAGGAATTCGATGCCGTGATCCTTGGGCGTGATCGGGTATTCCTCCGCGACGTGAATGACGGTGAAGGACCGGACGCCGACCTCGTACCCGCCGGGGTAGCCAGGGGCGCGCTCGTCCTTACGGACGACGCCGGTGATGATCACCGATGATTCCTGGGAGGCGTCTTTGGCGGCTTCAAACTGGGCCTCGTCCACATCGTTCTTGAATACCACACACTGGGCGATGCCCGATCCGTCGCGGATCTGGAGGAAGACCAGCTTGCCCTTGTGGGTGCGGTTGTAGACCCAGCCTTTGATCTCGACTTCCTGCTCGGCGTACTGCGCGATATCCTGAATGAGCATGGGCGTGGCCATGGTGACAAGTCCTTCTTGGTGAGCGGTGGAACAGACCGGAAACTGGGCCGATTGTACCGGGGCAAGGCGCCGGATGCCAGCGCACGCCGGATGCCAGCGCGCAGCCGGAGGTTGGTGAGCAGGCCGGGACTGTGTAGAATCCGGGCGCGTACCTCACCCGATCATGAAACGAGCGTTCGGATGTCTGAAGCGGAGCAGCCCATCCCTCTTGCCGCCACTGAGGCCCACAGCGCGGCCCGCAACGCGGCGGTGCTGGCTGCCGCTACGGTCATCTCCAAAGGCGCGCAGTTTGTCTGGCAGCTCGTGCTGGCCCGCCTGCTGGCCCAGGCGGACTACGGCATCTACGGCACAATCGGGGGGATGCTGGCTATCGCAGCCACCCTGCCGGAATTCGGGATGGGGATCATCGCCCTGCGTGATGTGGCTCAGCGGCGCGAGCTGGCCGGGAGGTACCTGAGCGCCACGCTTGTCCTCCAGCCGCTGCTGACACTCGTCGCCTACGCGGGGCTGGTCGCGGCCGGGTGGCTGCTCGGCTATGACGCCGTGATTCTTGACCTGCTGCTCCTGGCTGGACTCAGCCTCTTTCTCGATGTGCTGGGCAACATGGTTCACAACCAGTTGCTGGCCCGCGAGCAGATGGTCGCCACCTCCGCAATCGGCAT
>CAZGYW010000359.1:0-3857 GCA_964530495.1 uncultured Anaerolineae bacterium | reverse complement strand
GGTGGAGAGCGCCAACCATCGCTTCGAACAGCCCGACCTGATCGTGCCGTTCGCGCTTTCGGAGGCGGATGCCCGGGACGCGGTGGCGGCGCACCTGCGCAGCGGGATCCGCTGGCTGACCCGCTTCTTCGCGGATGCAGTGGCCCGCGTCGACCTGAGCGCGATCTACCTGCCCTTCTGGGTGTTTGACGCCGATCTGGTGGTCAACTGGTCGTGGACGAATGCGGCGGCTCACGGGCAGAACCCGGTCCTGCTCAGCGACGTGCCGTACTTCGCTGCCACCACACCGCCCGCCAGGATGTTCGAGAGGCTGGAGCCGTTCGACCTGCGCCGCGGCGTGGACTACGATCCGCGCCTGGTGGCTACGCACCCCGCCCAGCTCTACGACGTCGACCTGCCGGACGCGTCGATCAAGGTACGCCAGCGCCTCACCCGCGACGCCTGCCGCCAGGCCGCCCCCGGCCTGCAGATGCGCCGGCCCGCCGGCCGCAACCGGGATGACAGCCCCGGCAGCCTGCGCCTGAACGCCTACACCCAGTTCCTCACCTACCGGCTGGCCCTGCTGCCGGTCTGGATGGGCCGCCTGGTGGAGGAAGATGACGACACGCGCCAGGTGCTGGTTAACGGGCAGACGGGCCGCGTGGCGCTGGGAACGCTGCGCCGCGCGGGGCGTTAGCGCCGCCCGCTACGACAGCCCTGCGGCATCCTTGACGAAGTAGTTGTCACAGGCCTCATCGATCAGTTCCGGCGTCAGATGGCGCGGCTGGCCCTCGTAATCGCAGATGGCGATCACCAGGCTGATCAGGTCGCGGGCGTGCACCGCCTGGATCTGCTGCGCGCCGCTGCGATACCAGCGGTTAACCAGATGCACAAACGCATCTTTGTCGAACGGGATGCGCAGTTGCTCGCACATGCGGGTGAAGATCGTGTAGAACGCACGCTCATCCGGCCTCGCCACCCCAACCTTGACCTGAATGCGGCGCAGGAAGGCCTCGTCAACCAGCTCTTTGGGATCCAGGTTGGTGCTGAACACCAGGAACAGTTGGAAGGGCACGGACATCGTCTGCCCGGTGCGCATCCGCAGGTAGTCCACCTGCGATTCCAGCGGCACGATCCAGCGGTTGAGCAGCGTCGCCGGGCTGATCTGCTGCCGCCCGAAGTCATCGATCAGGAACATCCCGCCGTTGGCTTTCATCTGCAACGGCGCCTCGTAGAACTTCGTGACCGGGTCGAAACGCAGCTCCAGCGAGTCGAGCACCAGCTCGCCCCCGGCCACCACCCACGGCCGCCGGAACAGCCCCCAGCGCCGGTCGGTGGAGAGCGGCGCGGTGCGCTCGCGCAGAACGGGTGCCGGCTGGTGAATAAGCGGATCGTAAATCGTGATGATCTGGCCGGCGACCGTCACCGCGTAGGGAAGCCAGATCGGGGTCTCACCGCCCAGCAGCCGGGCGATGCACTCTGCAGTCGCCGTCTTGCCGTTGCCGGGTGGCCCGTACAGGAACAGCGAGTGCCCGGCGTTGATCGCCAGGCCGATCCGGCGGTGGAAGTCCTCCGGCAGCACCAGGTCTGCCAGGGCCTTGCGGACCGTCTCCGGCCGCACAGTTGCCACTTCCTCCGTCTGCAGGCGGATGGCGAGGTCATAGCGTTCCAGCGAGACCGGTGCCGGGCCGACGTAATGGGTACGCTCAAAGGCCTCCCTGGCGCGGGCGCGCCCGGCCTCCGAGAGCTGGTAAGAGTAGCTCATGCGCCCTACCTGCCCGGCGGACGCCACTTCCACCAGATGCTCGTACTGCATCTGCTGCAGCTGGGTATCCAGGATGTGGGCGTGAACCCGGATCACTTCCGCCGCCCGGCTCAGGCTCACCTGCGCCTCGTTGTACAGCAGCCGCAGCAGGATGTCATTGACCAGCACCGCCGGGATGCCGAGATCGGCCTCAGTCTCTGCGTTGGCAAGGATGTCCGGTAAAGTCGCTTCCTTGAGTACCACGTCGCCCTCCAGCCTGCGCTATGCCACCATCGTGCCTTCCAGTATAGTCAGGGTGGGCCGGGCCACAACTCCCTGCCGCCCCGCGCCGCCGATCCTGACAGGATTCGAACAACTGCCCGGTATCCTCCGCGCGTTTCCGGCCGGGAGCCGGCGCGCTACAATCATGCCATTCCGGTTCGTGTCTGACCCCGGCAAGGAGGCCGCCCATGCGCCGCTCCCCCTACGAGCGCCGATCCAGCCTGCGGCTCGCGTGGTGGCAGGTGATCCTGCTCAGCGCCGGGGTTGTCCTGCTGGTCTTCGGCTGGCTGCGCTTCCGTGAACGGCAGCCCGCCGCGCCATCCGCCACGCCAACCCTCGCCCCTGACCTGGCCTCCGCGCTCACGCCCACCATGCCCGCCCGCCTGACCAGCGCCGATGTGCTGCCCACGCCGACCATCGACCCCAACAGCATCCCGCGCACCATCACCTTTCCCGGCGCGCTGGTCACCTCCCGGATCATCAACGCCGCGCGCACGATCGATAGCTGGGAAACCCGTTACCTGGGCGATGCGGTCGGGCATCTGCAGGGCACGGCCTGGATCGGGGAGCCGGGCGGCAACGTGGCGCTGGCCGGGCATGTGACCAACGAGCGCGGCGAGCCGGGGCCCTTCGCCTACCTGTTTGAGGCCCGGATCGGGGACGACATCCTGGTGCGCGACGGAGAAGCACAGTACCGCTACCGGGTGAGCGCCATCGAGCGCGTGGCCCCGGACGCGATTGAGTACGTCATGCAGGACGGCATCCCGCGTCTGACGCTGATCACGTGCGACGACTGGGACTACAGCGCCCAGCAGTACGACAGCCGCCTGGTCGTGATCGCGGAACCGGCGGATAATTGATGAGTTGTTGAACTGGTTTCAGTGAATGACAGAAAGGATTATTGTGATGAATGCTGATGGTTTCCGCCTGCTGTTCGACTACCACTTCACCGTCAACCACAAAGTGTGGGATACCTGCATCGTCCCGCTGAGCGATGCCCAGTTCACGGCGGATGATGCCTACTCACACGGCTCGATCCGCAACCAGCTCGTGCACCTGATGAGTGTGGACGCGCGCTGGTTCGCCGGGCTGCGCGGCGTGACCGTGCCGGAGCACGCCAGCCCGGACGATTACCCGGATCGTGCCGCGCTGCGCGCCGCCTGGGACCGGGTGGAGGGCGACATGCGCGCTTACCTGGCCGCGCTAACCGACGCCGATCTCGCCCGGCCCTACCCCGGGGCCGAGGTCATGCAGCGCTGGGAGGTGCTCTTTCACGTCCTCAACCACGCCACCGATCACCGGGCGCAGTTACTGACCCTGCTGAATCGGATGGGCGCCGCAACTTTCGGGCAGGATTACGCCTACTACCGCTTCGGGCGGATGTAAAGCACCCGGCGCTCATTCCCTGAGCGTCGCGCAAACCGAGTGCGCCCAGGCCCGGACGCGCTCGCAATAGCCGTCCAGGCCGGGCGCCACCACATCCACCACGGTCAGCGTCCAGGCGATGGGCCGGGGATGGGCGGCCGGCGCTCCGGTGAAGCGCCATTCGCGGGCACCGGAGTCCAGGCGCGCGCGATCCCGGCGGCGCCAGTACTCCGGCGACTCGCCGCGCTCCACGAACGCTCTAAGCAGATCGGTGGCATAGGCCAGGCCCTGCGGCGAGTACACGCTTGGATGCTGGAGGTTGTAGCTCAGCACCGAGAGGTGGTGCACCGCTCCCGCGCCGGTGATGTCCTCAAATTCCCAGGCCAGCATCTGTTCGTAAGCCGCGCGGCAGGTCAGGCCATCCCGCCACAGCGCGCCGCACAGATCGGAAGAGCACACGTCTGAACTCCAGTCACCGCTCATTATC
>CAZGYW010000358.1:0-3865 GCA_964530495.1 uncultured Anaerolineae bacterium | reverse complement strand
CGTCTTCACTGGTCTCGCCGATCAGCCCCAGCTCGAAATCGTGAATGGACACCGCGCCGTTGCCGGCCACATGGGTGACGATCCCGCGCCGCAGCAGGTCGATCAGCAGCCGGGACAGCCCGGATTTGATCACATGCCCGCCCATCATCCAGATCACGGGCCGCCCGGCCTGGCGGGCCGCGCTGATCGCCGCGACCACCGCGTCCAGCTCCGGGCTGGCGAAGGGTGGCGGCGGATCGTCAAGGTTGCGCAGGTCGCGCAGGTGGACCAGGTTAGGGCGCTCGCCAAGCGGGTAAGTCCTGATGGCGGAGAAGTCAAGCGGTGTCATGGGCTGTATCGCCTTCCTTACGCGGCGCAACCCGGCCGGCGCGCAGCGTCCAACCGCCGCAGCCCCGGCGACGGGGTGCGCGCGAGCGCCAGACCAGGGCAGCGTGATCATAATGAGTTTCTGGCAAACGCACCACCGCCCGGCCGCAGGCTGCGCCGGGGAGCGGGGTGGGGTCAGCCATTACGTGACCGGGAAGTCGTTCAGCGCCCCGACCATGTACTGCACAATCTCCTGGCTGTCGGTCTCGGAGGTCTTCTTCTCCGCGACCTTATGCCCGCGGTGCATGACCACAATCCGGTCGGTGACCGCGAAAATATCCGGCAGGGTGTGGCTGATCAGGATGACCGGGACGTTCTGCTCCTTGAGCTCGCGCACCAGTTGCAGCACCTGGCGCTGTTCCACCACGCCCAGGTTGTTGGTCGGCTCGTCCATGATCATCAGCTTGGCTTTCCAGTACACGGCGCGGGCGATGGCGACCGCCTGGCGCTGCCCGCCGGAGAGCGTTTCGATCTCCTGGGTGAAATCCGGGATGTTGATCTTGAGCTGCTCCAGCAGCTTCTGGGATTCCTTCAGCATAAAGTCGTCATCCAGGACTTGAACCAGCCCGCCCAGAAAGCGCTTCTTGATCTCGCGGCCCATGAAGATGTTGGCGCCCACGTTCAGGTTGCCGGCCAGGGCCAGGTCCTGGTAAATGGTCTCGATGTGCACATCGCGCGCTTCGATGGGGCGGGAGAAGTGGACCTGTTTGCCTTCAAAGTAAATCTCGCCTTCCTCAGGCTGGTACACCCCGGAGATGCATTTGATCAGCGTCGATTTGCCGGCGGCATTGTCGCCCACCAGCCCGACGACTTCTCCCGGGTAAACGTCCAGATCGACCTTGTTGACGGCGATCAGGCCGCCGAAGCGCTTGAGCAACTGGTGGACACGGAGCATCGGCTCACGCTGCTGTTGTTCTTGCTGGAGTATAGTCGCTGTCTGTTCCATGGCTCACCTATGCCGATCGCATGCGACCCATGATCAGGTCGCGGGACTGGTCAATCAGCACCGCCACGATGATCACGATGCCGACAACAATAAACTGCCAGAAGGACTGCACGTTCAGCATGACAAGCCCGGTCGTCAGCACGGCGACAATCAGTGCGCCGATGACGGTGCCGGTCACGCTGCCCGCGCCGCCGGAGAGGCTCACCCCGCCGATGATGACGGCGGCGATCGACGACATCAGCAAGGGCTCACCGATGACCGCCGAGCCGGCGGTGAAGCGCAGCGTCGAAAGAAAACCGGCGATGGCTGCCGTGCTGGCGGATAGCACAAAGAGCAGGATGGTATGACGATCGACCGCGATGCCCGCCCGCCGCGCCGCTTCTTCATTGCCGCCGATGGCGTAGGTGTGCCGACCGAAGGCGGTTCGCTTGAGCAGGAAGATCGCAAACCCGGCTACGATCGCGGTAATGACGACCGGATAGGGGAGGATGCGGTCCAGGCGCCGCACCAGCTCGCCAGTGACTTCCGGCCGGCCAAAGAAGAAGCCGCCGCCTTCGCCCTGAATCCAGTAAAAGAGCGCCTCGTTGCCGTAGTCACGGATGCCCGGGGGCAGCCCGATCACGGTGCTGTTCTCGGCCAGCAGGAGCGCGACACCGCGCAGAATGAACCCGCCGCCCAGGGTTACGATGAAGGCCGGCACTTTGAGCCGGGCGATAATCGAGCCCTGGAGAAAGCCGACGAATGCGGCGATGGCCAGCGTGAAGAGAAAGCTGATGATGGTTGCGGGGAGTAACGGGACCCCGGCATTGAAGACTTCGCGCACGACCAGGGCCGAGGTGACCGAGGACAGGCTCATCATATGACCGACTGAGAGGTCAATGCCTGCGGCGATAATGACGAAGGTCTGCCCCAACCCAAGCAGGAGGACAGATGTGATTGCCACCAGGATATTCTGCGAGTTGCGGATTGTGAGGAAGTTGACGTCCCCGCCACTGGTCAGGGGAACGGATACAACAAAAAACGCGATCAGTACGCCCAGAAAGATCCAGGCCCAGACCCGGCTGAGCGTGAGAATCAATTGTTTGCGCCGATCCTCGCGTTTCTTTGGCTCGGCCGTCAGGGTCGCATCCCCTTGTGCAACGGTCATCCAACACCCTCCCGTATAGTGAAGCCGGGGATGTTGAGTTCAGCATCCCCGGCTTACGGTTAACACAACGATGTTTTACTCAGGAACCTGGTAGATGAAGCGCGCGATCTCCGGATCGTCAACGTTGTTGATGTCGATGATGGCGAACCCGGTCTGAACACGCTTCGGCAGGCTGGTGACGCCTGCGTTGTGGGCTACCGCAAACTGGACGGCCATATAGCCCATGTCGAACGGCTTCTGGGCCAGCACCAGGCTGACAACACCTGCCCGTAGCTGCTCGATGGCGAACGCGGTGGCGTCATAGGCGACGACCTGCACTTCGCCACCCAGCCCGGCCTGGATCACGGCCTGGCCAGCACCCTGCGCGCTGAACACGTTAGTGCCGAACACGCCGCCCAGATCGGGGTCGCGCTCCAGCACAGCCGCGGTCTGCTGCGTGGCTACGGCCGGGTCGTCCAGGTTGAAGTCCAGCCCGACGACGGTGATGTCCGGATACTCATTGGCCATCACTTCGTTGAAGCCAACCGCGCGGCCTTCCACCGAGCTGACGTTCGGGTTGGTGGAGTTGATGTAGACCTTGCCCGTGCCGCCAATGGCTTCCGCCAGGCCGCGCGCTGCAATCCGTCCGCCTTCCACGTTGTCCGAGCCGATGTAGCTGATCGGGAAGGTCACCGGGCCGTTGACATAGTCGCCATCACCGAGGAAGGTGTCCACGGTGATGATCTGGATACCGGCGTCCAGGGCAGCTTCCAGCGGGCCGATCATCTGGTCTTTGTCCGTCGGCGCGATGATGAGGTAGTCGATGTCGCCACGGGCGACCATCGCGTCCAGGATCGGGGTCTGAACTTCAACGCCCCAGGTCGGCGGGATCTGGATCACAACTTCAAGGCCCATGTCAGCGACGGCTTTTTCCACGCCGATCTGCATCACCTGGTAGAAGGGGTCCACCACGCCGGGCAGGAAGCCGATGACCAGCGGGTCATCCTGGGCAATGGCCGGGGTTACGGAAAGAATCATGACCAGACTCAACACAATTAGCAGAAACTTCTTGGACATGCTGTAGCTCCTTTTTGACAGAATACCTGGCGAAAACAAGCCGCTGACGATCGATCCTCCTTTCACGGCAGTGCTAGCGGCTCACGCAACGGGGCTGAGCGAAAAATCCCGCCCGGTTGGCTCACAGGTGAGCCGGCCTGGCGAATGCAGGCGCGGGCGGGGGAAAAGCGATTGGAGGCAGGCGGCAGGCTGGTGAGCGGCATGATGGACTGATCTCGCTAGTGTCCGGAAACCCCTGCAGCGGCAAGGCTCTTGTCTCTATTATGCACCAGAATCAGCAAATTGGATTCTCCGCAATCGATTTTCAGTCTATGCTGACCTGCCTGCAAAGTCAACCAGCATGGGCCGCG
>CAZGYW010000357.1:0-3870 GCA_964530495.1 uncultured Anaerolineae bacterium | reverse complement strand
CGGTCACACCAGGAACCGGCAACCGCTCTTCGGGCGTTATCCAATGCCGCGGCATAGTCGCCAATAGAGAGCTGCGCCTCTGCAGTGAGGGCCAGGGTCCGAGAAGTCTCGGGCAGACCGGCCACCAGCTCGATCGCTTCAAGGTATTTGCCGGTCTCATGCGCGGTCTGAGCAAGCTCAACCCTGGTCCGGGTGATGCCGTAGTGATCCTGGCGCTGCTCAAACTCGGCAAGTGCTGCTCGTAACGTGGCCTGAGCGGAGAGATGATGCCGTTGATATCGCTGCAGAATGGCCTGATCGACGAGCAAATGGGCGTAGGTCTCCCGATCCTGGGCGCTGGCAGCCAATTCAAGGGCCTGATCAACAGATGCAGCAGACAGGTTGAGCATTCCCAGCCAGCGGTAGCAGGTTCCAAGCCAGCGCAGGACCGCAATACGATCGGTTACAGGCTCATCGACTGGCAGGGCCAACAGTAACTCTTCGAGTGGCTGCCGCCACTCCGCCCAGTGCCCCGCATGCTTCGTGTTCGGCCATGCGGCGTGAACCAACCGGATGCATTCGTGCGGGGTCAAGTTCAGTTCTCGGCGCAAGGTAACAAGACGCCGGACAACTGCGCTCGCGAAGCTCGCACCGAACACCAGGCCGCTCAGTCGAAATGCCAATTCGCGGTAGCGCGGAGAAGGTGCTGCCGGTCTTTCGGTGAGCAGAAACTCTTGCGTGATGCCAGAGACCTGATCAGTGACTACGCCGCGGTCATCGCCGATTTTGATGCCGATGTTCACCACATTGAATCCCAGTCGTGCGCAAATCTCCTTGACAGGGTCAGAGGCGTAGAGATCCGGTGGCAGGAGCCACAGTACAATCAGGAGGTCATCCAGGGAAATGGCAGGGCAGGGTGCCGGCGGTTCCACGGGATGAGCTACATCAGATTGCCCGGCACCCTGCATCATGCCTAGCGCTCCCGCAACGCTCGCGCAATCTGACGCTCGCTATCCCGTTTGGCCAGATCCTGGCGTTTATCATATTGCTTCTTGCCGCGAGCCAGTGCGATTTCCACTTTCGCGCGGCCGCGTTTCAGATACATCAGGGTTGGGATCAGCGCATAGCCTTTCTCCTGCATCCTGGCTGCGATGCGCTCGATCTCGCGGCGGTGCAGGAGGAGCTTGCGCGGGCGCAGAGGATCGTGACCGTAGTGTGGGCCAGCTTGCTTGTAGTCCGCAATATGGACATTCAGCAGCCACAACTCGCCATTCTGGTATTGCACATAACCTTCACGCAGGTTAACCCGTCGCTCCCGGATAGATTTGATCTCCGAGCCAACCAGAACCATTCCGGCTTCCACCGAATCCTCAAGAAAATAATCGTGGTGGGCTTTGCGGTTGGTGGCTACAACCAGCCGCCCGTCATCCGATATGCTTTTGCTCATGTCGTCTTCTCACTGTGTTTCAGGATACGTCTGGTCTATGTAAGCAATCGCGGCAGCGAGCCATTCATCTTCGCCCTCAGGCGCTTCAGGATCCAGAATCACTTCGATATCCGGCGCAATTCCGGATCCGTTCAGCGCCTGCTCATCCGGCGTGTACCAGGCGCCGTAAGTGATGCGAAGCTGCGATCCGTCCGACAGATCGTGCACCAACTGGACGGAGCCTTTGCCAAAGGTCCGAGTGCCAACCAGGAGGCCCCGGTCACGATCCTGAATCGCGCCGGCAACAATCTCGGATGCGCTTGCGCTGCCACCGTCAATCAGAACAACAAGCGGAATATCCTCCGCAACATCACCTGTATCAGCATGGAATACCTTCGGTTCCTGAAGAAGGGAAGTTCGCTGGGTCGCGATCAGCCCATCCGCGAGGAAGAGATCACTGACCGTCACCGCCTCATCCAGAAGTCCGCCAGGGTTGCCACGCAGATCAAAGATCAGGGCACGCGGGCGGTCATCCAGAAGGCTGCGCAGACTTGCCTCCAACTGCTGGGTGGCCACGCCATTAAAGCGGAAGAGGGCCACATAGGCAATACCATCCTCCAGCATCGTGGCCTGGACTGTTGGAATCTGGATTTCCGCCCGCTCAACCTCAACTTCGAAAACCGCAGCCGTGGACGGGCGCAAGATCTCCATTTGAACAGCCGTTCCCAGAGGACCCCGAATGAGGGCAGTGCCCTCCGCAAGCGTCAGATTCTCCAGAGATTGGCCATCAATACTCAGAACGACATCGCCGCTCAGAAGACCCGCAAGGTCGGCGGGCTGGCCGGGAAAGGGATAGGCAATGACCAACTGACCGAATTCGTTCGACTGTACATAAGCGCCGATGCCGCCAAAAACCCCTTCGACATTCTCGCGCTCAATCGCGGCAATGCTGGGCTGGACAAACGCCGTATATTCATCACCGAGCGAAGCAAGCATCCCCCTGATGGCGCCATATGTCCGGTCGGTGACTACGGGCGTATCGTAGTAGAACTCATTTTCAACATAGTCCCATACTTCCCAGAATACGCCAAATTCGGATGGCCCCTGGCGCGCGGGCAGCGCATCTGCACCGCCAGCGGTCGCAAACCCGGCCCAGAACCCACCGGCCGTTGCAACCACCAGCGCCAGCACAATGATCACAATTTCCCGGCGATTGCCCAGGCGCGGAAGCTGCGCTATTTCGGATGAATGGCGGTTTGTGTTGTCGTCCATGTTAGCTGCCTTCTGACTTCATGGCGATATCGCGCAGCCGGCGAATCGCTTCATCCAACTCTACGTCACGCCCATCTTCAGCGGGAATCATCGGTATGTCCGGCTGCAACCCCACTCCGTTCAGCGGAGAACGATTTGGTGTGAACCACTCGGCCGAAGTGATGTGCACTGACGACCCATCTACAAGCGGAAAGATGAGTTGAACCGAGCCCTTGCCGTTTGTCACCTGACCGAGAATGGTAGCCTGGCCGTTATCACGTAACGCTCCTGCGACCAGTTCTGCGGCGCTGGCAGTACGCTGATTGACAATCACCAGCAGGGGCACAGAGGGCTCGTTACCATCGTTCTGGGCGGAACGTTCTCGTTCTGAGTTTCTGGTGTGTTCATGGTAGATGATGCCATCTGCAAGGAAGACATCGACAACTTCGATCGATTCCTGGAGCAACCCGCCAGGGTTATTGCGCAGGTCGAGAATTATCGCCTCTACAGAGTGGTCAAGCAGACTCGCCAGAGCATCCCGTACTTCATCCGGCGTGCGACTGGTGAAAAGAGTTACCTGGATATAACCAAATCGCGGCTCCTCCAGCAGTACGCGCCACAGTACAGAAGGCACAGCAATCAGCGCGAATGGGACATCATAGGTTTCAATCATGCCGGTAATCTGTTTTTGCAGTCGCAGGTGGACGCCGTTTTCGTCTCGGACCTCACCCCGCAAGAGCTGTCTGACCTCATCCAGCGAAGTACCTGTCGCCACATCACGGTCATTTACTGCCAGCAACACATCCCCAGCCTGAATTCCCGCCAGCGAAGCCGGGCTATCCGGATACGGGTAGAGCACGAAACGCCCATCAGCAGCATACTGAACATCAACTCCTATGCCACCATACTGACCTGCCAATGCATCAGCCTCACTGCGGGTTACAGGTGGCGGGTTGAAAAACGTATAGGGATCCTCAAGCGAGCCCAACATGCCCCGAATCGCCGCATACTCGAGCTCAGTATCACCTGGCAGCGGGCGCAGGTAGTGCTCCGAGATGAGGCGCTGTACCTCGCTTAAGAGCGAATAGTGCTCCTCCGGACTGGCTGATGCACCCACCAGATCGCCACGAATGAGAAAGCCTGCCACAAAAGCCAGGAGCAGGCCCACTCCGAGCAGCACTCCTCGTACAATGGCCGTGAGATTTGACTGTCTT
>CAZGYW010000356.1:0-3871 GCA_964530495.1 uncultured Anaerolineae bacterium | reverse complement strand
GGCGAGCAGGAGATCAGCCGGGTGTCGTTCCCCGGCAACGTGTACTCGCTCTACACGGTGGATGGCCAGCCGGGCAGCTACATCCTGGTGCTGGAGGCTGAATGGTCTGCCGGGATCACCACCTATCGCTTTGGGCTGGACATCACCGATTAACCCACTATTTTCCTGAAGCCACCCACCTGTCCCCGGGTGGCTTCAGGCTGTTTTTCCTGCACCTGACTGGAGGTCTCCATGCCGAAAATCACGTTTGTCGGCGCGGGCAGCACGGTCTTCGCCAAGAACCTGATGGGCGATATCCTCAGCTTCCCTGAACTGGCCGATTCCACGATCACTCTGTTTGACATCGATCCTGATCGCCTGCATACCTCCGAGATTGTTGGGCGCAAGGTGGTTGAAGCCCTCAACGCCCCGGCGACAATCGAAGCCACAACCGACCGCCGCCGCGCCCTGGACGGCGCGGATTATGTGATCAGCATGTTCCAGATCGGCGGCTATAAGCCCGGCACGGTCATTGATTTCGAAATCCCCAAAAAGTACGGCCTGCGCCAGACCATCGCCGATACGCTCGGCATCGGCGGCATCATGCGCGGCCTGCGCACCATCCCCGTCTTCCTGGAAATGTGCCAGGAGATGGAAGTCCTGTGCCCGGACGTGCTGCACCTGAACTACGTCAACCCGATGGCCATCAACTGCTGGGCGCTCAATGAGGCCACCGGCATTCAGACGGTCGGCCTGTGCCACAGCGTGCAGGGCACCGCCGAACAACTGGCGCGCGACATTTCGGTTCCGGTGGAAGACATCAACTTCATCTGCGCCGGCATCAACCACATGGCCTTCTACCTGCACTTTGAGCGCAAACTGCCGGATGGCTCGATCCAGGACCTCTACCCCCTGATCCAGAAGGTCGTCGCGGAGGGCCGCATCCCGGACTGGAATCGCGTCCGCTACGAGATGTTCCAGCGCCTCGGCTACTTCGTGACCGAGTCGAGCGAGCACTTCGCCGAATACACCCCCTGGTTCATCAAGCGCGACCGGCCCGACCTGATCGAGAAGTTCAACATCCCGCTGGATGAGTACATCACCCGCTGCGAGAACCAGATCACCGGCTGGGAAAGGCTGCGCGCCGCCCTTGAAGACCGGGATGAGCCGCTGGCCGTCAAGCGCAGCCACGAGTACGGCTCGCTCATCATCCACAGTCAGGAAACCGGGACCCCGCGCGTGATTTACGGCAACGTGATGAACGACGGGCTGATCGATAACCTGCCCCAGGGCTGCTGTGTGGAAGTCCCCTGCCTGGTGGATAAGAATGGCATCCAGCCCACGCGTATTGGCAGCCTGCCACCCCAGCTTGCCGCCGTGATGCAGACCAACATCAACGTGCAGGCGCTGACCGTGGAAGCGGCCCTCACCGGCCAGCGGGAGTACATCTACCACGCCGCCATGCTGGACCCGCACACCGCCGCCGAGCTTGACCTGGACCAGATCTGGCACCTGGTGGACGATCTGATCGAGGCCCATGGCGACTGGCTGCCGGAATTCAATTAGCGATCTGCCCGCCGGGGCGCGCCCGTCCACGCGCCCCGCAGCCCAGGAAGGAGTGCGCCAGTGTCCACCACCGTCTTTAGCCCGGGCGAGCATCCCCACCGCCGTCTGAATGCGCTCACCGGGGACTGGGTGCTGGTCTCCCCGCACCGCACCCAGCGTCCCTGGAAAGGTCAGGTGGAGCGCACCGTCCCCGAGCAGCGGCCCACCTACGACCCCACCTGCTACCTGTGCCCCGGCAACGCCCGGGCGGGCGGTGTGCAAAACCCGGTCTACGAGTCAACCTTTGTGTTCACCAATGACTTCGCCGCGCTGCTCCCCGCCACACCGGATGGCAGCGTTGCGGAAGACAACGGACTGTTCCAGGCCGCAACCACCCGCGGGACCTGCCGCGTAATCTGCTTCTCCCCCCGCCACGACCTGACCCTGCCGGAAATGGAGCTGCCCGACATCCGGCGCGTGGTCGACCTGTGGGCGGATCAGGTCACCGACCTGGGCCAAACCTACCGCTGGGTGCAGGTCTTCGAGACCAAGGGCGCGATCATGGGCACCTCCAACGCCCACCCGCACGGCCAGATCTGGGCCGGGGATGCGCTGCCCAACGAGCCGGCCCGCGAGGATCGCCAGCAGCGCGCGTATTTCGCGCAGCACGGCCGTCCGCTGCTGCTGGACTACGCTGCCCTGGAGCTTGAGCGCGGCGAGCGAGTGGTCATTGCCAACGAGCACTGGCTGGTCGTTGTGCCCTACTGGGCCTACTGGCCGTATGAGACGCTCGTCCTGCCGCGCCGGCATGTGCTGCGCATCCCGGACCTGACGGACGCCGAGCGCGACGCCCTGGCCGACATCCTCAAGCGCCTGCTGACGCGTTACGACAACCTGTTTGAGACGTCGTTTCCCTACGGCTCCGGTTGGCACGGCGCGCCCACGGGCGGCAGCACTGACGTCGATTACTGGCAGCTGCATCTGCACTACTACCCGCCGCTGCTGCGCTCGGCCACCGTTAAGAAGTTTGTGGCCAGCTACGAGATGCTGGGCGAGGTCCAGCGCGACCTGACGGCCGAGTACGCCGCGGCCCGCCTGCGTGAATTGTCGGAAGTGCACTACCGGGCGAGCATGACCACTACCCCGGCCGAGTAGAAAACAGTGCCTGCAGGCTGGTGTGAGCGCGGTCTGAAGTGTGGTAGAATGCGCGTGATCGGGTTGCCGTAACTGGTAGTGATGGGATCGGAGCCAATGGATCAGCTGTCGCCCGAACAACGCCACCGGCGCGAAATCCTTACCGGCATTACCCTGCCGCTGGGCGGGGTCTTGCTGCTGATGGCGCTGATGATCGGCGTGGCGGTGGCCGTCCTCAATCCCATCCAATTTTCGCTGATGGCCGACCTGCTGGCGATCCTGTTCATCCTGGTGCCTTATGTTATCCTGTGTCTCATCCCCACCCTGCTCCTGATGGCCGGGGCACTGGGCCTGTGGGCCGTGCAGGGCCGCATCGCGCGCCCGATTCGACGCGGCCGCCGCAAACTGGTTGGCGCCATGGTCAGGGGATCAGGCTACGTCGGGCAGGCCGGCAAACCCGTGATCGCGCTCCAGGGCCGCCTCGCCTACTGGGAGCGCCTGTTGAGTCACCGACGCGCGCATCATCCTGCGCTTGAGGAGGAAACAAAGCGATGAGTGTCAGAACAGCCCCCGCCCCGGATGCCGTCAAATCCGCGCTCAAAGCGACTGGCTGGAAAACCCGCGCCTATCTCATCGGCGGGCTGATCGGACTGGGCCTCGGCCTGCTCTCGGCGTACCTGTTCATCCGCGCCTCGGAGGAATCGGCCAGCGGTGAGCCGCTGAAAGTCAGGACCGGCGATGCGATGAAGGCCAGCCTGGCCATCCTGGCGCTGATCCGCCAGATCGCGGAGATGGGCGGCAAGTAATCACCGCTCGCCAGATCATGTGTAAGACTTCGATCGGGCGCAGGTCCCCACGGCGCCCGATTTTCGATCACTCGCCAGGTCATGGGCAGGGCGCATTCACCCAATCGGCGCCGCAGTCTGCACAGGAGCATATTCCACCGTTATGATCTTCTCCCCTCGCCTCTGGCACGACCTGCGGCTGGCCGGCATCGCCTGGCAGGACTGGCGCGCCTGGGGTCTGCGTCTGCTGCTGGCTGCGGCACTGCTGATCTTCCTGCGGCCCGCCCCGCCCCGCGCCGTGCTCGGCCCGCCGCAGCGCGTGGTCACCACCCAGCCCTTGCTGTGCATGCACACCCGCATGGTGGATGAAGTCGAGGAGTGGAAGATCCAGCGTTCGCTGCAGATGGTGCGCGAACTGGGGGCCGACA
>CAZGYW010000355.1:0-3876 GCA_964530495.1 uncultured Anaerolineae bacterium | reverse complement strand
ACCTCGCCCTGCACCCACACGTTCTGCAGACGCAGGTCGGCATCAAACAGCGTGCGGATGTAGGTGGTGATGGAGGCGACGGTATAGGCGTCAGGTCGGTTCACACGAAAACCCTCCCGCTGGCGGGCGGCACATGCTACAATTCTAGCGCGAATTGGGCGGCGCATCCGGCATTTGCGCAGGATCAGGCGGGCCGGATGGTGACGGAGGAGCACGCAGCATGAGCACGATGAGCGCGGACGAGATGCAGACCCTGGCCGAGAAGCTGATCGGCATGAAGATCAACAAGGCGCGCGGCTATACCCGCCGCCTGGACCCGGACTCGGAGATCGAGCTGCTGCGCGTCGGGGTGGGACATGAACTGCAGACTCGCTACCGCCTGCCCAACCTGGGCGTGCGCATCACGCTGGTAGAAAAAGCGCGTACCAATGACTACCAGGACGAGCGGATGCCGCAGGCCTTTGTCCAGCGCGGCAAAGCCGAGCCGGAATTTGTGGAAGCGCGCGTCGTTCCCCTCAACTGATCGCTCGCTGTCCCTTTGAGCGACTTCCGCCAGATGGCTGCCGGGGCGCTAGCTTCCAGCCCCGGCAGCGGTCGGCGTGGCGAAGATCGGCAGCGCGGGCAGGACGAAGGGCGTCGCTGTGGCGGGCGGCGCGACCGGCCCCAGCCCCCAGGCGGCGCGCCACTGGTTTTCCAGTGCCAGGAACGGCAGCCCGGTGACCCGTTCCAGGGCCACATCCAGCCCGTCACGGGTCTGCATCTCCACCACGATCCGGCGGTGTGTTTCCAGCCCGCCGTAGGTTTCCAGCAGCCACGCGATGAAGTGATTGCCCATGTCGTAGCCCAGGCCGTTGCAGCTATCCGGGGCCATCGCGCCGACCGCCAGCGATGGGCCGCTGCCCTGCAGCGTGGGCAGGTCGCTGGTGACGGTGAGCAGGTTGGCGAGGCGCTCCGCCGGATCGGCGTCCAGGCCGGTCAGCCCGGCGAAGTAGTCCGCCTGGCCCTCCACCCACCAGGAGGGGCCGCCCACGCGGAAATCACTCTGGTAGATGTGCGTCAATTCGTGGACGATGGTCGCCACGCCGCGGGCCATCCGCCATTCCAGGTCGCGCTCGGTGGCGTAGCCCCAGCGCTGAACGCACTCCATCAGGAAGTCCGGCGGATGCTCGTCCGCCAGGCGCTGGACGGAATAGCCCCACCCATTGTTCGTGAACCCGGCCGCCCGCGAGTTGCTCCCGCCGCTCTGAAATTCGTCCCAGGATTCGCCGTCGGGGAAGAAGATTACGATTGGCTTGAAGCTCAGTTCGCGCCCCCAGCCCAGCAGGAAGTTCTCCTGCATCTTCGTGACCGCATCCAGCACCTGCTTGCCGAACGCGCCATCCTGCGCGAAGCCGAACCAGTACAGCGTCAGCAGGTCGGTATCCTGGCCCTGCCACTGGCGGGTGTTGTCCGCATAGACGGCATAAACCGGCTCCGTCTCGTAGGTGTTGCCCGCGCTGTCGGTCAGCAGCCAGGTGTACAGGAAGTCGATCCAGGGTGGCAGGCCGCCGCTTTCATAGGCGGTGGCGATCCAGCGCTCGGTCGCTGCGTCGTAGGTTGCGTTGGCGCGCTCGCGCGTGCCGGAACGCAGCGTGAAGAACAGCGTGGCGCGGGTAACCTCCCCGGCGCTGCTGGACGCTTCCAGCGTGAACGTCATGCCGCGTGGGTAGTGCGACTCAAACGTGCTCTCGCCAGTTGTGAACGACGTCTCGCCGGACTGGGCGCGGGCGGTGGGCGGCAGGGTCGCAGCCAGCAGGGCGAACAGGAGCATGGTGACCAGCGCGAATCGCAGTGGGGTGGTCATGGTTAGGCCCTCCTTGTGCCACAGGCCGGATGGGGATCGTGGGGAAGCGCAGCGGGGCGCTCTGAATCAGCCGGGCGCCCCGCGGGATGGCTAACCGCCGCCGCTGCTCCCGCCGCCGGGCGGCGTGGGGATCACAAAGGCGGGCGCGGTGGGCAGGGCGAACGGCGTCGGTGTGGGCAGGATTTCCACCGCGGGCAGTCCCAGGTACGCCCGGTATTCGTTCTCCACGTCCACGAAGGGCTTGCCCAGCACGCTGGCAATTGCGCCTTCGATGCCCCGGCCGGGCATCGCTTCCAGGATGGCGCTGTGCGTCGCCAGCCCGCCGTAGTTGCTGACAAGGTAGCGGATGAACGTCTCCCCGACCGCATAGCCGATGGCGATGCAGCCGTCCGCGGCCTCGGAGCTGCCGCCGCCCATCTGGCCGCCCTGCAGCGTGGGCAGGGAATAGCCTGCTCCACCGTAGGCGATCATGCGGCTTTCAGCGTCGCGGTTGTGCCAGCCGGTCAGCCCGGCGAAGTAGTCCGCCTGGCCTTCCGTCCAGTACTGGGGACCGCTCATCCGAAAGTCGGACTGGTAGAGGTGGACGGTCTCATGCACCACGGTATGGATCATGTCCTGCAGGCGCCATTCGTCGGGCGTGTTCTCCCGGTTGCCGTACCAGTAGCCGCCGCAGGTATTCTTCAGGTTGTCATGGGCAGCCGCGTCTCGCGTGCCGGGGATGCGCTGGATCGTGAAGCCCTCGCTGGGCTGGGTGAACCCGGCCGCGTTAGGGTTCACGCCGCCTTCCACATATTCGTTCCACACGTCGCCGGGCGGGAAGAGGATCGCCAGCGGCTTGTAGCTGAGGGTGCGTCCCCAGCCGAGCGTGAAGTGCTCGCGCATGGCGGCCATGGCCGCGGCCACCTGCTCGCCCAGCTCCGGCAGCTCCCCAAACCAGTAGAGCGTGATGTCGTCCGTGTCGATGCTCCACCACTCGCGGGTGTTATCCTCGTAGATGCCGTACTGCGGCTCCGTCTCGAAGGTATTTCCGGCGCTGTCTGTGAGCACCCACCAGTAGTGGAAGTCCACCCACGGGGGCATCCCGCCGCGGACGCGGTACGGTTCTGCCACCCAGCGACCGGTCGCCGCATCAAGCGCGGCGTTTTCGCGTTCGCGGAGGCCGGTGCGCAGCTCGTAGAACAGCGTGGCGCGTGTGACCTCCCCGGCGCTGCTGGACGCTTCTAAGGTGAACGTCATGCCGCGCGGGTAGTGGGAGGTGAGGGTCGTTTCGCCAATCGTGAAGTCAGCCTGGGTCTGGGCCAGGGCGGCCGGGTTTGCCAGCAGCACAATCGCCAGCGCCGCCAGCAGCAGCCCGCCTGCAACCAGTAAAGTCCGTGTCCGCATGGTGCCATCCTCTTGACATACTTGCCCGGTTGGGTGTTACTGGCGTCAAGCATACCGTTTCCCGGTGCCGGGACGCAAGAAGGCATCTATGCGGCAAGCGTTTAAGCGCCGAAGCGAAAAACGATACGCGCCGGGCGCCCGGTGGAGCGATTGTACCGGTGGGCGAAGGCGCGGCATCCGGTGCGAACCGCCTGCAAAAAAGAAACGAGGCAGGGGCGTAGCATGCTGCGCCCCCGCCCGCCGTTGCCGACGTGATGCGCTTCGACGCTTGCCGCTTTGACGCCTGGCTGCTTACTCCATATTGAAGTCTTCGCGCTGGGCGTCGGTCATCGTCAGGCCGAGGATGTTGTAGCCGCCATCGACGTAGATCGTCTCACCCGTGACGCCGCCGGCCAGCTCGGAGGCCAGCCACAGCGCGGTATTGCCCACGTCCTCCTGTGTGATCAGGCGGCGCAGCGGCGCGGCTTCTTCGCTGAACTTGAGCATGGTGCGGAAGCCCGCGATCCCGGCGGCGGCCAGGGTCTTGACCGGCCCGGCGCTGATGGCGTTGACACGGATATTCTGCGGGCCAAGCTCGGAGGCCAGGTAGCGCACCGAGCACTCCAGGGCAGCTTTGGCCACCGCCATTACGTTGTAGCGCGGCATAACCT
>CAZGYW010000354.1:0-3879 GCA_964530495.1 uncultured Anaerolineae bacterium | reverse complement strand
GTAGAGCAGCGGCTCTATGGCGGCAAAGTCTCCAACCCTAAAGAACTGAAGGATATGCAGGATGAAATTGACTCGCTCAAGAGACGCAGGGTGAAGCTCGAGGACGATCTGCTGGAAGCGATGATCTCAGTCGAGAGTGGACTAAGCTCCCTCGTAGATGCCCGCGCTGAGCTGGAGACCGTCCGCGCCGAATGGGGGGCAGACCAGAGCAATCTGGGGGCTGAACGTGCTGAGCTGCAAGCCGATCTTGAAGCGTTGCGTGCGGAGCGCGGGCATCTGACGGCTGAGATTGAACCGGAGAACCTTGAGCTTTACAAACGTCTCTTCCGCAGTAAAAATGGCCAGCCAGTAACTCGGCTGCTCGATACGAACTGTGGAGCCTGCGGTGTCAGCCAGACGACTAGCGCTGTGCAGCATATCCGCCAGGCCCGCGAGTTGGTCTTCTGCAGCAATTGTGGTCGTATCCTGACCCTTCCATAGCCCGGAGCCATTAGGATGTCCGACTTTCGGTTCGACCCCGCTTCATTCCTGATCGGTTTCGGCAGCGCGTCCGCACTGTCTTTTGTCACCTACCGGATGCGTCATCGTCTCACGCGTCTGCGCAGCAGTGCAGAGGCGCGTGCCGAGAGCGCCCGCCGCTACGCCACCAGGACGGCTGACGTCCGTTACCAGATCGATCTGCGCAATTACTGCCAGCGCTATCACATTGCGCCCGACCTTGTGCGGTTGACCGATACTCTGATCGAGCCTCGTTTCATCCCGGGCAACAAACCCTACGACACGACAGGCGAGTCCCGGCTGCATGATGTGTTTCATGTCGTGCCGATCATCCACCAGATGCCGGCGCTCCATGCGCCGTATCACATCAAGACCATTGGTATTGAGGACCTTGGCGCCGGTTCCAGGCATATTGCGTTGCTCGGTCTGCCAGGCAGTGGCCGCAGTACCGCGCTGGCAGCAATCGCCCTGTGGGCGCTGGGCGCTGCTGAGTTTGACCAGCCGCAAGATATTGTTCAACACGCCATTGAACAGGAAGAAGCCGGCCTCACGGAAAAGGAACGAAACGCGCGCCGCAAGCAGCTTGCCGATATTCAGGCCCGGGCGCTGGAGCAAATTGCCCGCGCTCAGGAGGAAGCAAGTGCCAGCCTGCGGTCAGCGGGGGATGAGCAGCCGCGTGACATGATCGATCTCCGGCGGCTCATGCCGATACTGGTGCATTTCAGTGACATCGTCGTTGCTCCAGAAGGTGAAAAGGGCGTCGACCCGGCCGAGCCACTGGTTCAGGCAATTCGATTCCACCTGCGGCCGGTGACAGCGTTAAGCGTGCCCCGTTATGTCTACAATCGACTGAATTCCGGCCAGGCGCTGGTCCTGCTGGACGGGCTGGATGATCTGACTGACGCGGAACAGGCGCTCCGGCTGGCCTGGCTCCGCCGCTTCCTGGCATCTTACCCCGAATGTACAGTCATTGTTGCCGGGCCGGCAAGCGGCTATTACCCTCTGCAGGAATTGGGCCTGGCCCCCATGTTCTTGCGACCATGGGCAAACGCTGACACCAAGCGTTACGCCACCAGATGGGCCGAGCGCTGGCCGGAAGCAACCGGCTCCCGGCGCAAACCCGGCACAGCGCCGGACGAGCGCACTGTGGGCATCGTCGCCAGCCAGATCTGTAACCTGACCCCGCTGGACATCACCGCCCGCATTCTGTCGGCATTCGCTCGCAACGAAGAGGAAGTTGAGAACCTGACCCGCTGGGATTGGTATTCAGATCTTGTAACCCGGCGTGTCAACCTCCAGGCGCTTGCAGGAAGTGCTGAGTTGGCCGACGATGTGCTGTTTGCAATCGCGAAGCTGGCAGCGCTCATGCTCGAACGCGGGACGCTTTCCGGCGAAGAACTGCACCAGCAGGCCGAAACGGTACTGAGGCACGAAAACGGCGCAGGGGAAAAGGGTCGCCAGGAGACAATCCTGCCTGTTGACCGTTTCATCCAACTCTTGACGGCGGGCCATGGCCTGTTGGTACAACGTTTGGGCAATCGTTATGAATTCAGCCATCCGCTCATCAGGGCCTTTTTGGCCAGCGCTACCTTGCTAAATCCGGGCAGCGAGCATACGCTCCAGAATGCCGCAGCCCAACCGGAATGGCAGCCCGCGCTGCCGTTTGCCGTCACTCATGCACCTGAGCAGGCTCTGAACCAGATTGTCGTCAACAAGCTGTCCGCCCAGCCAGACATCCTGTTCCGAAGTCTCATGGAATTGGCTTCCTGGATGCCCTGGACGCCCGGTGACTCGCCGTGGCGCGGTGAAGTGCTCAAGCGCTTGACCGCTGCGCTGATCGCCCCAACCCAGTTCCCAGCCCTGCGCTCGCGGGCTGCTGCCGCCCTGGTTACCGCGCGCGACCCAAATGTTCTGTACATTCTCCGGCAGGCGGCGCGCTCCACCACCGCTGAGATCCGGGCACTTGGCTGCATCGGACTCGGGGCGCTGGGCGACAGTGAGGCTATTCGCGATCTTCGTCCCATGCTTGTAGACGAGAACCTCGAGGTCCAGCTTGCCGCTGCCATGGCTCTGGGAGCCATCGGGTCCGAGATCGCCATCGAATCGATGTTGGAGGGCCTGTACAACGGGGATGAGAACCTGCGACAGGCCGTGGCTGAGGCCCTGGCGGCGCTGCCGGACCCCGGTCATAAAATCCTTCACCAGGCGGTTACCCACCAGGATATGATGGTTCGCCGGGCGGCCGTCTTCGGGTTGGCGCGCATCGGGACCCCCTGGGCGCTGACTGACCTCTACCACCAGCTGCTGGAGGACGACCAGTGGTATGTACGCAGCGCGGTCGAGCAGGTCTTTGCCGCTGCACGCCCGGAAACCAGGGAGACCGTCACTGCTCATCCTCCGGTCGAAGAGTTGGCATGGGTCGCCGAATGGCTCGCCGAGCGCAAACTGACCCTTGCGGACGGTCAGGATGCCCGCCAGGCACTCCTCAGGATATTGCAGGGGGGTGATCCGGTTTATCGTGTCGCATCGGCGCGAACGCTTGGCATTCTGGGCTACCTGCCAGCGGTAAACGCCCTGTACCACACGCTTGCGGATGAGCATGAAGCGGTCCGATCCGCCAGCTATGCAGCGCTCGCAGACATCCAAAACCTGGCCGGCACACCACTTCCGGGAATTATTTAGGCGATCTCCGAGTTCTGAAGTCCATGAGTTCGCCCTGGATCAGGATTAGTTCTGCGTACCTGTTTCCGCCGGGGGCAAGACACAGACAACTTCCACATCGACCAGGTTGAACGGATCGCCATCCCATGCCACCGTGTAGAGCGCCGCTGCCGGGATCTGAGCGGTCAGCGGGCCTGCGACTTGACTGGTGCCTACACTGGCAAATCCAACTGCGCCCACCTGCGCTCCATCCTGCGCCAATAGGGTCATCACTTTGGATGAACCGTGACTTGGCAGTGGATGTTCCACAATCACGCTGACAGAAGCCCCATCTGGCGCTAGAAACTGCACAAACCCTCCAGCCACGGCTTCCCAGCGCAGCAGCAGATCGTCGCAATCCAGCGCTTCCTGGGGCGGAACAGCCTTCGGCAGATCACATGTGACCCCAAACCGAATCACCTCATCAATGCTTGTTCGCGCACTGACTCTGTAGGCGCCGGATAGCACCTCAGAATCGTGGAGTTCCAATACCAGCGCGCCATTCCCCTGAAGCTGATCGGTGTCCCCATCTGGCGCCTCATATCCCAGGGAGGTGAGTCCGCTTCCCTCGGCGCTCAGGCGCAACGAACGTCCAGCTTCTCCACGAACGACCAGCGTCGCCTGCCCGGCCTCGGGCACAACACTGACCACCTGCGGAAGCCAGTCACAGGTGATCTCGTC